>JANLZT010000515.1:0-2108 GCA_031366465.1 Betaproteobacteria bacterium
TGCTCGACCAGCGCCAGGATGTCGCCCATGCCCAGCACCCGGCCGGCATGGCGCTCGGCATCGAACACCTCCAGGCCGTCGATCTTCTCGGAGACGCCGGCAAACTTGATCGGCGCGCCGGTGATGGCCCGCACCGACAGCGCCGCACCGCCGCGTGAATCACCATCCAGCTTGGTCAGCACGATGCCGGTGAGTGGCAGCGCGTCTTTGAAAGCCTTGGCGGTGTTGATCGCATCCTGGCCCTGCATCGCATCGACCACGAACAGCGTCTCGATGGGCTTGAGCGTGGCGTGCAGGTCGCGGATCTCGGCCATCAAGGCCTCGTCGATGGCCAGCCGGCCGGCGGTATCGACCAGCAGCACATCAAAGTAATGGCGCCGCGCATGGTCGATGGCCGCCAGCGCGATGTCGTGGGGCTTTTGATCGGGCGTGGACGGGAACCACTCGGCACCGGCCTGCCGTGTCACGGTCTTGAGCTGCTCGATGGCGGCCGGGCGGTAGACGTCGGCCGAGACCGTCAGCACCTTCTTCTTGCGTTTCTCGATCAGGTACTTGGCCAGCTTGGCGGTGGTGGTGGTCTTGCCCGCACCCTGCAGGCCGGCCATCAGGATCACCGCCGGGGGCTGGGTCACCAGGTTGATGTCCGAGATGCCGTCGCCCATGGTGGCGGCCAGCTCTTTGTGCACCACCCCCACCAGGGCCTGGCCCGGGTTGAGCGAGCCCACCACTTCGGTGCCCAGCGCACGCTCTTTGACGCGGGCGATGAAGTCGCGCACCACCGGCAAGGCCACATCGGCCTCCAGCAGGGCCATGCGCACCTCGCGCAGCATGTCGGCCACGTTGCTGTCGGTGATGCGGGCCTGGCCACGCATCGTCTTGACGAGGCGTGACAGGCGGTCAGAAAGGGTTGATGCCATGGGAGGGCGGGCGCGCGGTGGCCGCAGGTTGCGAGAGTTGCGGCGAGGGGCTGCGAATTACACTGTCCGCGATGATTCTATCGGTCGCCCCCCCGGCAGGTTCTGGCGGGCTTGCACTCGGGCTGGCGCTGCTGGCCATGCTCAGTTACGCCGTGGCCGGCTGGCCCGCAGCCGCTGCACGCCGCCTGCCGGCGCTGGCGCTGAGCCTGGGCTGGTGCCTGCACGCGCTGCTGCTGGCGCAAGACATCGGCGGCTGGGGCAGTGCGCAGCCGGGCGCCCGGCTCGGCTTCGGCCCGGTCTTGTCGCTCACGGTCTGGCTGGTGCTGGCGGTGCACACGGTGGAGAGCCGCTTTGTGCCGCTGCCGGCGGTGCGGCGGGTGCTGGCCGGCCTGGGTGCGGCGGTGGTGCTGCTGGGCTGGGCCTTCCCGGGCGAGTGGCGCGCGGTGCCCAATGCCTGGGCGCCCTTGCACTGGTTGTTGGGGGTGGCGTCCTATGCCTTGTTTGGTGCGGCGGTGCTGCACGCCTGCTTGCTGGATGCGGCCGAGCGCCGTTTGCGGGCCCGGGTGGCCGGGCCCGCGCAGGCCGATGTGGCGCTGGCGATGCAGGCAGCGGCGGGCCCGCAGGCCGGGCCGATGGGCCTGCCCTTGTTGCGGCTGGAGCGCCTGACCTTCAAGTTTGTCGAAGCCGGTTTTGCGGTATTGACGCTGGCTCTGGCGCTGGGCGTGGCCACGGCGCAGCACTGGCGTTGGGACCACAAGGCGGTGTTCTCACTGCTGGGCTGGGGCGTGTTCGCGGCCCTGCTGCTGGGGCGCCAGTGGCGGGGCTGGCGTGGCCGGCGTGCCACCCGCTGGCTGTACCTGGGCGCGGCACTGCTGCTGCTGGCCTATGTCGGCTCGCGATTTGTGTTCGAGGTGGTGCTGGGCCGGCCTGCGGTGTGATGTGGGTCAATGTTGAGGGCGAGCCGTGAAATACCTGTTGGTGCTGGTGGTGGTGGGGCTGGGCCTTTGGATGTTGCTCACGCGCCTGCGGGGTGGCCGCGGAGAGCGCGGGGATGAGCAGCGCCCGGGTGGCGCTGGCGCGGCCGATGCCGCTGGCAAGCCCGCGCCTGGCCCGGTGGTGATGGTCGAATGCGCCCATTGCGGCCTGCACCTGGCCGCCGCCGACGCGCTGCCCGAGGGCTCGCGCCTGTAT
>JANLZT010000519.1:0-1536 GCA_031366465.1 Betaproteobacteria bacterium
CCGACCACAAAACCCACCACCGCCATCCACACGTACTGCATGTCTCGCTCCTGTTGTCAGGGCGGCCCACGCCACCCCCCCAGCATTCTGGTTCATGGGTGAAGGCACTGTGCAGTGCTTTGGGATGGTTGCCGGGTTAACCATGGGCCCGGCAACGGTGGCTGCCGTATCTCTGACAAGCCTACTTCTTCTTGCCGACCTCATTGCCGATCACGCCGCCCACCGCTGCGCCACCGACGGTGCCCACGGCGCTGCCGCCAGTGAGGATGGATCCCGCCACACCACCGACGGCGGCACCCACGGCGGTGTCACGCTCCCGCTGGGACATGTTGCCGCAGGCGCCCAGCGCCAGAGTGGACGCGGCGAGTGCGAGGACGAGGGTGGAACGGATGCTTGCAGTCATGAACGGCTCCTTGGGTTGACTGGGTGCCCTGGCCTGCCCATCAGCGGGCCACCACGGCAAGGCATCAGCTTGGTGCCTCGGCGCCTGAGCAGCTATCAGCGCCCCGGCCGTTGCGTGGTACGCCCTGTCCTACAGCTGCTGGGCACCACCCATCCGCCGCCACCCCTCAGGCCGGCACCGATGGCAGCCCCGACAAGGCCATCGCCAGCTCATCCTCGCTGTAGCTCTGGTCGGTCAGGCCGCCGGCAAAGTAGGCGCTGTAGGCCGCCATGTCGAAGTGGCCGTGGCCGCAGAGGTTGAACAGAATCACCTCGCTGCGGCCCTCGGCCTTGCAGCGCAAGGCCTCGACGATGGCGCCCTTCACAGCGTGGTTGGCCTCGGGGGCGGGCACGATGCCCTCGGCGCGGGCAAACAGCACACCGGCCTCGAAGCAGGCCACCTGGTGGTAGGCGGTGGCCTCCAGCAGGCCCAGCTGCTTCAAGTGGCTGACCATCGGCGCCATGCCGTGGTAGCGCAGGCCGCCAGCATGGAAGCCGGGCGGCGTGAAGGTGCTGCCCAGGGTGTGCATCTTGGTCAGCGGTGTCATGTGGCCGGTGTCGCCAAAATCGTAGGCGTACTTGCCACGGGTCAGCGATGGGCAGGCCGCCGGCTCCACCGCCACGATGCGGCGCTGCTTGGTCTGGCCCTTGCCCCGCAGTTGCTGGCCGATGAAGGGGAAGGCGATGCCGGCAAAGTTGCTGCCGCCACCGGTACAGCCGACGATCACGTCGGGGTCGTCGCCGGCCATCTCCAGTTGCAGCATGGCCTCCTGGCCGATGATGGTCTGGTGCAGCAGCACATGGTTGAGCACCGAGCCCAGCGCGTACTTGGTGTCGTCGTGGGTCGCGGCGATCTCCACCGCCTCGCTGATCGCGATGCCCAGCGAACCGGGGTGGTCGGGACGTTGGGCCAGCACCGCACGGCCGTACTGCGTCTCGCTGGACGGGCTGGCGATGCAGCGCGCGCCGTAAGTCTCCATCACCGCGCGGCGGTAGGGCTTCTGGTCGTAGCTGACCCGCACCTGGAAGACCCGCACGTCCAGGCCGAACAGGTTGCCGGCAAAGGCCAGCGAGGTGCCCCACTGGCCGGCGCCG
>JANLZT010000529.1:0-8322 GCA_031366465.1 Betaproteobacteria bacterium
CGCCTGCGCCAGGGCTTCGAGCATCAGCACCCCCGGCATCACCGGCCGGTGCGGGAAGTGGCCCAGAAAATACGGCTCGTTGATGGTGACGTTCTTCAGCGCCTTGATGCGCTTGTCCTTTTCGAACTCGATCACCCGGTCCACCAGCAGGATGGGGTAGCGGTGCGGCAGCAGCTTGAGGATGCGGTGGATGTCGAACACGGGGGCGGTCATGGTTGCTTCTTCTCAAGCGCGCGCAGGCGTTCACGCAGGGTGTAGAGCTGGCGCAGCGTGGCCGCGTTCTTCTCCCAGGACGCATTGTCATCGAAGGGAAACAGGCCGCTGTACTGGCCCGGCTTCATGATCGAGCGGGTGATCACGGTGGCCGCGCTGACATGCACATGGTCCACCAGCTCCAGGTGGCCGAGGATGATGGCCCCGCCGCCGACCGTGCAGTGCCGGCCTATCCTGGCGCTGCCGGCAACGCCGACGCAACCGGCCATCGCGCTGTGGGCCCCGATACGAACGTTGTGGCCGACCTGGATCAGGTTGTCGAGCTTGACGCCGTCGGCGATCAGCGTGTCGTCCAAGGCGCCGCGGTCGATGCAGGTGTTGGCACCGATCTCGACATCGTCGCCGATGACGGCGGCGCCCAATTGCTCGATCTTCTCCCAGTGGGCCTGGTCGCCAAGCCCGGCCGGCGCAAAGCCGAAACCGTCGGCGCCGATCACCACCCCGGCATGCACCACGCCGCGCTGGCCGATCACGCAGGCCTGGCCCAGGCTGACGCGCGCTGCCAGCCGGGTGAAATCACCCACCCGGGCATCCGCGCCGATGTGGGCGTGGCTGCTGATCGTCACGCCGTCGCCAATCACCGCGCCCGCACCGACGTAGCACAGCGGCCCGACGCTGGCCCCGGCATGCACCTGGGCGCCGGGCTCGATCACCGCACTGGGGTGCACGCCAGGTGCTGCGGCGCGCCGATGGCGTGCCGCCCACCATTGGGTGAGCCGCGCAAAGTAAAGGTAGGGATCCGCAGTGACGATGGCCGCCCCGCGCGCGCAGGCGGCGTCGCGCATGGCGGGCGCCACGACCACGCAGGCCGCCGCACTGGCCGCCAGCTGGGCGGCATAGCGCGGATTGGCCAGAAAACTCAGGCTGCCGGCGTCGGCCGAATCGAGCGGCGCCAGGCGGTGGATGGCGATGTCGCCATCGCCGCACAACTCGGCCGGCGCCGCCACCTGCAAGGCGGCAACGATCTCGGCCAGCCGCACCGGCATCGCTGCCACGGCGGGTGCCCGCTTACTTGCCGGCAGGCGCGGCGTTGAGCGCCTTGATCACCTTCTCGGTGATGTCGACCCGGGCGCCGGCAAACACCACGTCTTGCAGGATCAGGTCGTATTTTTCGCCGTCGTAGATCTGCTTGATCACCCGGTTGGCACGCTCGACGATGCCGGCGGTTTCTTCGTTGCGGCGCTGGTTCAGGTCTTCCTGGAACTCACGCCGCTTGCGCTGCAGATCGCGGTCTTGCTCGACCAAGTCGCGCTGGCGGCGGTTGCGCTCGGCCTCGGGCAAGGTGGGCGCATCTTTCTCAAGCTTGTCGGCAGCGCTCTTGAGCTTGGCAGCCTGATCGTTCAAATCTTTGTCGCGCTTGCTGAAGTCGGCCTCCATGCGGGCCAGCGCCGCCTTGGCCGGCGCCGCCTCGCGCAGCACCCGCTCGCTGTTGACGTAGCCAATCTTGAGCTCTTGCGCCTGGGCCGGCCCGCTGACAAGGGCGGCCAGGCCCAGCATCGCCAGCATCGCCAAAGCCGCATTTGCGGCCGCCCCGCCGCGCCGGGTGGCCAGGGGCTTGAAAATCTTGGGTGTCGTCAAAACGCGGTCCCGATCTGGAATTGGAAACGTTGAATTCTATCTGTCGGCAACTTGCGCAGCGGTGAGCCCCAGCTCATCTTGAGCGGGCCGACCGGCGAGATCCACGACAGGCCCACGCCCGCCGACGAGCGCAAACTGCCCGCCGTGATCGGCTCACCGTCACGCCAGACATTGCCGGCATCGCCGAAGACGAAGACGCGCAACGATTTGTCATTGCCGGTGCCCGGCACCGGCAGGTACAGCTCGGCATTGAAGTTGATCTTCTTGGCGCCGCCGATATAGGCACCGGTGGGGTCGATCACCCCCAGCGAGTTTTGCTCGAACACCCGCACCGACCCCAGGCCACCGCCATAGAAGTTCTTGAACACTGGGTAGGGCCGGCCGCCCTGGCCCGCGCCCCAACCCAGCTCGCCGTTGAGGCCCAGGGTGATCTTGTTCCAGACCGGGAAGAACTGCTGGTACTGCAGGTTGCTGCGCAGATAGCGCACATCGCCGGCCACGCTCCACTCGATGTTGGCGCGCTGGTAGCGGCCGGCGGTGGGGGCGATCGCACTGTCGCGCTGGTCGCGTGCCCAGCCCAGCGTCAAGGGCACTGCGGTTGACACCGCGCCGTAGCGGAAGCGGTAGTCGAAATACTGGTTGGGGATGCCGGTGGAGCTGCCGATGTTGGTCTGCTCGGCACCGATGCCAAAGAACACCGTGTCGTACTCGGAGAAGGGCACGCCGAAGCGCACTGCACCGCCCGGGTTGGTGATCTGGTATTGGTCGCCCAGGCTGTTGTAGGGCCGCGAGGTGCGGTAGAACAGATCGATGGCCCGGGAGATCCCGTCCACCGTGAAGTAGGGGTCGACGGTGGAGAACACCAGGCTGCGCGCCAGCCGGCTGGTGTTGACCTCGAAGCCCAGGTAGTTGCCCGAGCCGAAGACGTTCTCCTGCCGCACCGAGGCCGACAGTGCCAGCCGGTCAGAGCTGGAAAAGCTCAGCCCGAGCGACAGATTGCCGGTGGGTTTCTCAGTGACGTTGACCGCCAGGTCGACCTGGTCGGCGGTGCCGGCCACCTCGTTGGTGTCGACGTTGACATCCTTGAAATAACCCAGCCGGTCAACCCGCTCGCGCGACAGCTTGATGCGCTCACCGTCGTACCAGGATGACTCCAATTGGCGGAACTCACGCCGCACCACCTCGTCTCGGGTGCGGGTGTTGCCGGCCACCTCAATCTTGCGAACATAGACCCGGCGCTGCGGTTCGGCGGCCAGTACCAGCGCCACCTGGCCGGTCTCGCGGTCGATCTCGGTGCGGGCATCGACCCGTGCAAAGGCATAGCCGTAGGTGCCAAAGCGGTCGGTGAAGGCCTTGGTGGTGGCGGTCACGGCGGCTGCCCGGTAAGGCTCGCCGGGCTTGATGCCGATCAGTTGCTTGAACTCGTCGTCCTTGCCCAGGTAATCACCGGCCAGCCGCACCGCGGTGACGGTGTAGGGCTGGCCCTCTTTGATCGTCAGCGTGATCGAGATGTCTTGCTTGTCGGGCGAGATCGTGACCTGTGCAGTCTCGATGTTGAACTCAAGGTAGCCGCGGTTGAGGTAGTAGGCCCGCAGGGTGTCCAAGTCGGCGTTGAGCTTGGCGCGCGAGTAGCGGTCATTCTTGGTGTACCAGGTCAACCAGCCAGTGGTGGTGAGATCCATCAGGCCGGTGAGCGTGCCTTCGGAGAACACAGTGGCGCCGACGATGCGGATCTCGCGAATCTTGGCGGCATCGCCCTCGCTCATCGTGAAGCTGACGTTGACCCGGTTGCGCTCGGTCGGGGTGATGGTGGTCACCACCTCGGCGCCATACAGGCTGCGGGTCAGGTATTGGCGTTTGATCTCTTGTTCGGCGCGGTCGATCAGTGCGCGGTCAAACGGCAGGCCTTCACCGATACCGGCGTCCTTGAGCGACTTGACCAGGGTGTCCTTGTCGAACTCCTTGAGGCCGACGAAGCTGACGGTCTCGATCACCGGCCGCTCTTCGACCACCACCACCACCACCTTGCCGTCGATCTCGATGCGCACGTCCTTGAACAAGCCGGTGCCGAACAGCGAGCGCAGGGCGGCGGCGGCTTTCTCGTCGCTGTAGCTGTCACCCACCCGGAACGGCAGGGCGGCAAACACGGTGCCAGGATCGGTGCGCTGCAGGCCTTCGACGCGGATGTCCTGCAGCACAAAGGGTTCGACGGCCTGGGCCTGAGGGGCTGCGAGTGTGGCTGCCAGTGCGGCTGTGATGGCCACCACGGCCAAAGCCGGACGGCAAGATCGGTCGAGCGAGAAGGGGGGCATCAGAGAATTCAGTGCAGGCCCAGCAAGCGGGCGACATCGTTGAAGAGGGCTACCGACATCATCAGCAGCAAGACTGCGATGCCACCGCGCTGCAGGCGCGCGAGCCACAGATCGGAGACCGGGCGGCCGGTCAGACCCTCAAAAAGATAATACATCAGGTGTCCGCCATCGAGCATCGGCAGCGGGAGCAGGTTGAGCACCCCCAGGCTGACGCTCACCAGGGCCAGAAACCCCAGGTAATAGGCCAGGCCCTGCTGCACCGATTGGCCGGCCACATCGGCAATCGTCAGCGGCCCGCTGAGGTTGCGCAGCGAGGCCTGGCCGACCAACATGCGGCCCATCATGCGCACCGTCAGTGCCGAGACCTCCCAGGTGCGCGAGGCACCTTGCGACAAGCCTTCGAACAGACCCAACTGCACCTTGACCATGGTCGGCGCCTTGCCGACAAAGGCATCGATGCGGCCAATGCCGCGCTCGCCCTCACGCACCATGCGGGGCGTGACCGCCACCTCGAACCCGTTGTCGCCGCGCTCACCACGTTGCACCCACCACTGCATGGTCTGGGCCTGGCCGTCGCGCACCGCCGCCCGGATGCGCTCGCGCAGGGTCTGGGCGTCGCCGATGGCCTGGCCGTCTACGCGCAGCACCCGGTCACCCGCGCGCAGACCGGCAGCGGCCGCCGGGCCGCCGGCCTTGACCTCGCCCAGCACCGGCTCACTGAAGGCCGCACCCAGGCCGATGCGCTTGACCACCGTGGCGTCCATCTCCTGCACGCCCAACTCGTCCAGGCCCAGGCGCACCTGGCGCAGGCCGCGGCCATTGGCATCGCTGACCTGCAACTGCAGCGGCTGGCCATCCAGCAAATGCTGGGTCATCTGCCAGCGCAGGTCACTCAGGGACCGCAGGGCCTGCCACTGGCCGTCGGCGTCCTGCCATTGCTGCACCCAATCACCACCGCGCATGCCGGCCCGCTCAGCCAGGCTGCCGGCCACCGGCGCGCTCAGCACCGCCTTGGGCTCGTCCACACCGATCCAGTGCGCGCCGGCAAACAGCAGCACCGCCAGCAACAGATTGGCGGCCGGGCCGGCGGCCACGATGGCTGCCCGCTGCCACAAGCTCTTGCGGTTGAAGGCCTGGCCGATCTCGGCCGCCGGCACGGCGCCTTCGCGCTCGTCGAGCATGCGCACATAGCCGCCCAGCGGCAACGCCGACAGCACGAACTCGGTGTGGGCCGGTGATTTTTGGTGGCGCCAGACCACCCGCCCAAAGCCGATGGAAAAGCGCAGCACCTTGACGCCGCAGGCCACTGCCACGCGGTAGTGGCCGTACTCGTGCACGACGATCAGCACCGCCAGCGTCAACAGGAAGGCCAGCACGGTGGTGATCATCGGGACATCTCCAGGCTGATGGTTTCGGCAAATGAGCGCGCCCGCGCGTCGAGCGCCAGCAGGTCATCCAGCGACGCCGCATCGGCCGGCCCGGGGGCCAGGCCCGAGACCGTGCGGGCGTTGATGCGGTGGATGTCGGTGAAGCGCACCCTGCCCGCCAGGAAAGCGGCCACCGCCACCTCGTTGGCGGCATTGAGCACAGTGCTGCTGCCCTCGGGCCCGCGCAAGGCGTCGTAGGCCAGGCCCAGGCCCGGGAATCGGGCGGCATCAGCGGGCTCGAAGGTCAGCGCCTGCAGCGACAAGAAATCCAGCGCCTCGGCGCCCGAGGCTTCGCGCCCCGGCCAGGCCAGGCCGACGCTGATTGGCACCTTCATGTCGGGCGTGCCCAATTGGGCCAGCACGCTGTGGTCGCGGCACACCACCATCGAGTGGATGATGCTCTGCGGGTGCAGCACCACCTGGATCTGCTCGGGCGCCAGGTCGAACAGCCAGCGCGCTTCGATCACCTCCAGCGCCTTGTTCATCATGGTGGCCGAGTCGACCGAGATCTTGCGACCCATCACCCAGTTGGGGTGGGCGCAGGCCTGGTCGGGGGTGACATCGTGCAAGCTGGCCGGGTCATGGCTGCGGAAGGGCCCGCCAGAGGCGGTGAGCACGATGCGGGCGATGCGCTGGGGCCATTGGCTGCGGTCCTCGGGCAGACACTGGAAGATCGCCGAATGCTCGCTGTCGATGGGCAGCAGCAGCGCGCCGCCGCGCCGCACCGCGTCCATGAACAATCGGCCACCGACCACCAGCGCCTCTTTGTTGGCCAGCATCAGGCGTTTGCCCGCCAGCGCGGCGGCAATGCAGGGCCGCAGCCCGGCCGCGCCGACGATTGACCCCATCACGCTGTCGACCTCCGGGTGCGCCGCCATGTCGCACAGCGCCTGCTCACCGTACAGCACCTCGGTGCGCAGGCCGGCTGCGGCCAGATCGGTAGCCAGCACCCGGGCCTGCACCGCGTCGGCCACCACCGCATAGCGCGGCCGCCAGCGCCGGCACAGTGCCGCCAGCGCGTCCATGCGGTGCCGGGCGGTCAGCGCAAAGGCCTGGTATCGCCCGGGGTGCAGCGCCATCACATCCAGCGTGCTGCTGCCCACCGAACCGGTGGCACCCAGGATGCACACCCGTTGAGGCATGGGGTCGGCTTTCAAGTCGGGCATCACAGGCTGATCAAGGCCAGGGCCGCCGGCAGCACCGGCAACAAGGCATCCACCCGGTCGAGCACGCCGCCATGGCCGGGCAACAACTGGCTGGAATCCTTGGCGCCCGCCGCGCGCTTGACCAGGGATTCGAACAAATCACCCACCACGCTCAGCCCGGCCAGCAGCACGGCCAGCAGCACCAGACCCAGCCAGCCCTGGCGCTGCTGCAACAAGCGGAAGACGCTGGGTGAATCCAGGCTGAAGCGCGACTCCAACGCGACCCACAGCAGCGCCAGCAGCAGCACCCCGGCCACGCCGCCGTAGACGCCCTCCCAGCTCTTGCCGGGGCTGATGCTGGGGGCCAGCTTGCGGCGGCCAAAGGCTCGCCCAGTGAAGTAGGCCGCGATGTCGGCCGCCCACACCACGCACATCACCGACAGCAGGAAATTGACACCGATGCTGCGCGCCTGGGCCATCGCCAGCCAGGCCAGCCACAGCCCCGCCAGCCCAACCGCCCAGCGCAGCGCAGCGGGCAGCTTGGCCCAGCCGGATGGCCCCGCCCAAAGGGCCAGGCCACCGCCCAGCACCCAGACAGCAAGGCCCAGCCACCACAGGCTGGCCGATTGGCCCACCTGGGCCAGCCGCCACAGGCTGGCGCCGCACAGCAGCGCCAGCAGCAAACCACTGGCCAGCGCCGGCAGTGGGGTAGTGCAACCGTTCAGGCGCGCCCACTCCCAGCCTGCCGCGCTGATCAACAGCAGCGTGAGCAGCGCAAAGGGCAAGGGGCTGGCCACCCACAAGGCCGGCAGCAACAGCGCCAGCAGCAGCACCGCCGTGATCACGCGCTGGCGCAGCATCTCGTCTCAGCCCGCCGCCGCCGACGGCGCCGGTGCTGGCACCGAGCCAAAGCGGCGTTCGCGGCCGGCGTAGTCGGCCAGTGCGGCGTCCAGCGCCGCAGCGTCGAAATCAGGCCACAGGCAATCGCTGAACACCAGCTCGGCGTAGGCCACCTGCCACAACAGGAAGTTGCTGATGCGCACCTCGCCGCCGGTGCGGATGAACAGGTCGGGGTCGGGCGCATGGCGCATCGCCAGGTAGGCCGACAGGGATGCTTCGGTGATCTGCTCGGCCCGCAGGCCCGCGGCCACGGCCTGGCGGCAGGCCTGCACCACGTCCCAGCGGCCCCCGTAATTGAAGGCCACCGACAGCGTGATGCGGGTGTTGTGCTGGGTCGATTGCTCGGCCTCGGCCCAGGCCGCCCGCAACCGGTCGGACACCGCCTCGCGGTCGCCGACGATGATGATCTTGACGCCGTCCTTGGCCAGCTTGGCCAGGTATTTGGTCACCGCCACCAACACCAGGCCCATCAAACCAGAGACCTCGTCGTCGGGGCGCTTCCAGTTCTCGGACGAGAAGGCAAACACCGTCAGGTACTCGATGCCCCGGTCAGCGCAGGCATCGATCAACTTGACCAAGGCATCGACGCCGGCCTTGTGGCCAAAAAAACGCGGCAGATGGCGCTTCTTGGCCCAACGGCCGTTGCCGTCCATCACCACCGCCACATGCCGCGGCACCGCTGGCCCG
>JANLZT010000037.1:0-10265 GCA_031366465.1 Betaproteobacteria bacterium
ACTGCGCGCTCCACCGTGGCGCCCTCGGGCACCCGGCCGGCCGCCAGGTGGTTGATCTGTACCTTGCTGCCGCCGGCCGACGCCCCAGCGCCGCCGACGATCAAATTGCCCTGGGCGATGGCATAGACCTGGCCGTCGGCGCCGCGCAGCGCGGTCTGCAGCAGCAGGCCGCCGCGCAGGCTCTTGGCATTGCCGGCCGACGACACATTCACATCGATGCGCTGGCCGGGCTGGGCAAAGGCCGGCAGCTCGGCGGTGACCACCACCGACGCCAGGTTGCGCGGCTGCATCGTCACCCCCGCCGGCAGGGTGATGCCGTTTTGCTGCAAGAAGGCGGCCAGGGCCTGCGGCGTGAACGGCGCCTGGGTCGATTGGTCGCCAGTGCCGTCCAGCCCAAACACCAGGCCAAAGCCGGTGAGCTGGTTGGGCCGCACGCCCTGCACCGTCGCCAGCTCCTTGATGCGCGCGGCCTGGGCCGGCCACCAGACCGCCGCGCTGGCCGCAAACAGGCTGAGCAACACCACCGCGCGCAGCCAGCGTTCGGCATCGCGCTGGGCCCTGGGCGATGGCGGGCCGGGCGTTGGGTCGGGCTGGGCAGGCATGGGGCTGGGGTTCACGGGGTGGGCTCAGATCGGGAAGACGCTCAAGAAGAAGCGGCCCAGCCAGCCCATCGACTGGGCCTCGGCCTGCTGGCCCCGGCCGCGCTGCTCGACCCGCACATTGGCGATCTGGGTGCTCTGCACGGTGTTGCCCGGGGCGATGGCGCGCGGGTCCACCTGGCCCGAGAAGCGCAGCACATCGACATTGGCATTCACGCCCACCTGCTTCTCGGCGGCCACGATCAGGTGGCCGTTGGCCAGCACCTGCACCACGGTGGCGGTGATGGTGCCGCTGAAGTCATTGCTGTTCTCGGTGGTGCCCTTGCCCGAGAAGGTGTTGCTGTTGGTGGCGCTGGCAGTGGCGCGGGTCAGCGCGGTATTGGCCAGCAAGGGCAAGGCCTTGACGCTGGCGTCGAGCGCGCCGGCCCGGTCCAGCGTGCTGGTGCTCTTTTGCACCGCACTGACTTTCTCAATGATGTTGACGGTGACCGTGTCGCCGACGATGCGGGCCCGGTGGCTCTCGAACAAGGGCCGGTAGGTGGTGGCGCGGAAGATCGATCCGGCCGGTGGCGGCGGTGCCGAGGCCGCCGGGTCGGCCTGGCCGACCAGTGGCAGCGCGGCGGTGGGCATCACCACGTCCACCGGCGGCAGCCGGGCCAGTTGCTGGCAGCCCGCCAGGCTGGCCAGCACCAGCCACGCTACCCACCTGCGGGCCTGCTGCATCAAAGCGCAGCCCCGCCTCACAGCTGGCCCAACTTCTGCAGCATCTCGTCGGAGGTCTTCACCGCCTTGGAGTTGATCTCGTAGGCGCGCTGGGTCTGGATCATGGTCACCAGCTCTTCCACCACGTTGACATTGCTGGTCTCGACGGCGCCCTGGGTCAGGTGGCCCAGGCCATTGCTGCCCGGCGCACCCGCCGCCGCTGCGCCCGACGAGGCGGTCTCGGCAAACAGGTTCTCGCCCTTGGGGTCGAGCCCGCCCGGGTTGATGAAGCCGGCCAATTGCAGCTGGCCCACCTGCTGCGGCGCGGTCTGGCCGGGCAGCATCACGCTGACCACGCCGTCGCCGCCCACCGTGACCGCCAGTGACTGGGCCGGGATGGTGATGCCGGGCTGCACCAGGTAGCCGCCGTTGGTGACGATCTGGCCCTGGGCATTGAGCTGGAAGGCGCCGTCCCGGGTGTAGCCGGTGCTGCCGTCGGGCAACTGGATCTGGAAGAAGCCGTTGCCGCGCACCGCCAGGTCCAGGTTGCCGCCGGTCTGCTGCAGATTGCCCTGGGCAAAGTTGCGCGCCATCGCCACCGGCCGCACGCCCAGGCCCACCTGCAGCCCGGTCGGCAACGCGGCTTGCTCGGCGTTGTTGGCGCCGGCCTGGCGCAGGTTCTGGTAGATCAGGTCCTCGAACACCGCATGGCCGCGCTTGTAGCCGTTGGTCGCCGTGTTGGCCAGGTTGTGGGCGATGGCGTCCAGCGCAATCTGCTGCGCCTCCATGCCCGTCTTTGCGATCCACAGTGAACGGATCATGGCCAAACTCCGGTTGCCACAAAAAAGTACCCTGGGCTGATGATCGCGGCAACTTGAGCCCCGCCAGAACGCAAAAAGCGCCGCAATTGCGGCGCTTATCCGGGGTGCAAGCGGTAGCTGGCGGTCAACTGCTCGACAGCAGCTTGGTGGCCGACTGCTCGCGCTCCTGGGCGCTTTGCAGCATCTTCATCTGCTGCTCAAACTGGCGCGCGGCGGCGATCATCGCCACCATCGATTCGACCGCGCTGACATTGCTGCCCTCCAGCGCGCCCGACTGCAGCCGGGCCGTGGCGTCGGCCGGCAGATCACCGTCGGCACCGCGGAACAAGCCGTCCTCACCGCGCAGCAGCGCCGCCTCGGGCGTCACCAGCTTGAGCCGGCCCAGGCCCTGCGGCCGGCCATTGCCGACACTGGCGCTGACGCTGCCGTCCGCACCCACCGTGATCTGGGCATTGGCCGGTGCGTTGATCGGCCCGCCGTCGCCCAGCACCGTCAGCCCGGCCCGGGTGACCAGCAGGCCCTCGTTGTTGACATCGAGCGAGCCGTTGCGGGTGTAGGCCTCGGTGCCGTCCAGCGCCTGCACTGCCAGCCAGGCCTGGCCGGCCATCGCCACGTCCAGGCTGCGCCCGGTGGCTGACACCGGGCCGGGCTCGGCGTTGTAGCCGGGGGTGGATTCGAGTGCATAGACCCGGGTGCTGGCGCCGTCGCCACGCACCGGCACCGCGCGGAAAGCCGTCAGCTCGGCGCGGAAGCCATGGGTCGAGGCATTCGCCAGGTTGTGGGCCAGCACATCCTGGCGCTGCAGGCTGGCCTTGGCGCCGGCCATCGCCAGGTAGATCACGCGGTCCATGGGGCTGGGCTCTCAGGGGGTGGGCCGGCCGCTCATCAGCGCAGGCTGACCAGGGTCTGCAGCACCGCATCCTGGGTCTTGATGGTCTGGGCATTGGCCTGGTAGATGCGCTGGGCCACCATCATGCCCACCAGCTCGGCCGTCAGATCGACATTGCTTTCTTCCAGCGCATTGGCCTGCAGCAGGCCCAGGTTGCCACCGCCAGGCGTGCCCAGCACCGGCTCGCCGGACTCGTAGCTGGCCACCCAGGCGTTGCCACCGAGCGGCTTGAGGCCCTGGTTGTTGCGGAAGTTGGCCAGTTCGATGTGGGCGATGGGCGACGATTGGCCGCTGGAATAGCTGGCGATCACGGTGCCGTCATCGGCCACCGACACCCCGGTCATGCGGCCTGCCGGAAAACCATCCTGCGACAGTGCCGTCGGGCCGAAGGGCGCGCCAAACTGGGTGAGGTTGCCAAAGTCCAGATGCACTGCCTTGAAGGGCTGGGTCTCAAATGGCGTGCCCTTGCCGGTGCCCGGGATGTCGAGCGAGATCGGCCCGGTCGGCGTCAGCGGCACCCGGCCGTTGGGCGGGAAGGTGGCCTGCACGATGGGCTGCGGCACGCCCGCGCCATCGGGGTTGACCGGTTCACCGTTGGCGGCGGCATAGACGTTCCAGGTGTCGGGGGCCGACTTCTGGAAGAAGTAAGTCATCGCCACACTCTGGCCCTTGGCATCGAAGATATTGATCGAGGTCGAGTTGTTGTAGGTCTTGCTGTCCGACAGATTGACCGCCGGCGTGGCGCCGGTGAAGGTGAACTCGTTGCGCGAATCGAGATTGATCTCCAGCTTCATCGAGGTGGTCTCCTTGGGCGCGGTGCCGGCGGTGGGCAACTGCAGCGGCGACGCCTTGCCGGCGATCTGGCCGGCCTGGTAGGTCACCGGGATGGCCACCAGCCTCTGGCCCTGCGGGTTGCTCACAAAGCCCGCGCGGTCGACCTGGAACTGGCCATTGCGGCTGTACAAGGTGGCGCCGTTCTGGTCTTCCAGCTGAAAGAAGCCGGCACCATTGATGGCCACGTCCAGCGGGTTGCTGGTCGACGAGATGCTGCCCTGTGAGAACTGCTGCGCCACCGTCGACACACTCACCCCCAGGCCGACATTGCCGCCCCCGCCGCTGGCGGTGCGGGCAAAGATGTCGGCAAACTCGGCACGCGAATACTTGGCGCCGATGGTGCTGGCGTTGGCCACGTTGTTGCCGATCACATCGAGGTTGCGGCTGGCGGCGTTGAGGCCGGCGACACCTTGCTGAAAACTCATGGGTTCACTCCTGCAGAAAAGGGCGCGGTGGGCCACGCCGGGCCCACGCTTTTTGACGGCGGCCGCCGGTGTCGCAGCGGCGGCATGGGATCAAGGGCTGATCGGTCCAGCGGTCAAAGGTCCAGCGGCCCAGGCCGTCAATCGATGGCCTGGACCTGGCTGTAGGGCAGCTTGCCGCTGCGTGCCAGCTCCAGCGTCAGTGCGGCGCCGCTGGTGTTGACCGCATTGACCGTGTCCTTCATCAAGGCAGTGGCGGGCAAGGCAGTGCTGCCGCTGTAGGCGGTGATACGGAAGCGGTAGCCGGCTGATTCATCAATCGCCCCGCCGGCCGGCCAACGGAAGCTGTGGCGGCCACTGCCCTGGGCCCCCAGGTTGACGGTATCGACCACCGTGCCGGCCGGGCTCAACAGCTCGGCGCTGACCCGGTCGGCGGCACTGGCGATCTCGAACACGCCCTCGGCCACGCCGTTGCTCACCGACAGCTTGTCGCCCTTGACGATCACATCCTTGCCCACCAGTGCGGCGCCCTGCATCATCTGCATCTGCACAAATTGCCCGGTCAGGCCCTCCACCGTGGTGTTGAGTTTCTCGATGCCGCTGACGGTGCTGATCTGCGCCATCTGCGAGGTCATCTGGGCGTTGTCCACCGGGTTGAGCGGGTCCTGGTTCTTGAGCTGGGTGACCAGCAGCTTGAGGAAGCGCTCGCTCGACGCCTTGGCGGTGTTGGCATTGGTGGCGGCCGCCGCGGTCTTGGTGGTAGCGGTGGTAGCGGTGGTGGTGGTGGTGGTGGTGGCGGCGGTGTTGTTGGCGGTAATGGCGTCGAGGGTGCTCATGCGGGGCTCCGGTGGCGGGGGTGGGTCATGACTGGCCCATCTGCAAAGTTTTGAGCAACAGGCTCTTGGCGGTGTTCATCACCTCCACGTTGTTCTGGTAAGAGCGCGAGGCCGAGATCATGTTGACCATCTCCTCGACCGCATTGACATTGCTGTAGGTGACATAGCCCTGGGCATTGGCCGCCGGGTGGCCGGGGTTGTGCACCATGCGGCCCGGGGTCTGGTCCTCGACCACATCGCTGACCTGCACCCCGGCCGATGTGGCCTCGCCCATCAACAGGGTCTGGAACACCACCTGGCGCGCCTTGTAGGCCGCCCCATCCGGGCCGGCCACGGTGTCGGCATTGGCCAGGTTGCTGGCCACCACGTTCAGGCGCTGGGTCTGTGCCGACGCGGCACTGCCCGAGACATCGAAAATCTTGAACATGCTCATGCGGTGGCTCCTGCGCGTGCCGAATGGAATGCCGACCGGGGGGCCGACGGGTCATGGCCAGCCATGCCCATCAGCCCTGGTTGGCTGCCTTCATGGCGTCCAGCATGGACCTGAGGCTGCCGTTGATGAAGCGCAGCGTGGCCTCGTACTTCACGCTGTTGTCGGCAAAAGTGGCGCGCTCGCGGTCCAGGTCGACGGTGTTGCGGTCCAGCGCGTCCTGGCTGTTGCGGGCGTACAGCAGATGGGGCGCTTCGTCCTGGCCCAGCGGCAGGTCGTCATGGCCGGCATGGCTGACCGCCGGCCCGCTGCCGGCTGGTTGCAGCCGAGTGGCGGCGCGCAGCGCGTTGGCAAAATCCAGCTCGCGGGCCTGGTAGCCCGGGGTGTCGGCATTGGCGATGTTGCCGGCCACCAGGCGTTGCCGCTCGGCCCGCAGCATCAGGGCTTGTGACTGGAAATCGAGCACTTGGGTCAGGCGTTGCATGCGGGGTCTCGGGCCGGCGGTTTGGGCGGATTGGGACGATCCGGACAAGGGGCAAAGCGTGCAGCGATTGTGGGCAGCCCAGGCAGCCCGCATCGGTGCGAACAGGCAGCCCAAAGTCCGCTTGTTCCAGCCCACGCCCCGGCCGGCCTGGTCGCACCATGCAGTCCGTGCGCAAGCTGCCTGCCATCCGTCCACCGCCGCCCTGCCGCCACCCCGGCCCGGCCTGGGCTGGGCGCGCCAGCGCGCTGGGCCCGGCCCTTCGCTGGCTGGCGGCCGGCCTGTGGGCCGCCGGTGGCTGGGCCGCCCTGGGCTGGGCCGCCGGCCCGGTGCAGGCCGAGCCGCGCGCCCTTGCTGCGGCATCGATCACCCCCGAAAGCAGCCTGCCCGAACCCTGGGCCGCAGCCGTGGCCCAGCTGGCATCGGCCGCAGCGGCCACGCTGTGGGGCGACTCGGCCGAGCCGCCGCGCATCGAGGTGCAGGTCGGCCGGCCCGACGCCCGCCTGCGGCTGGCACCCTGCCAGCAGACCCAGGCCTACCTGCCGGCAGCCAGCCGGCCGCTGGGCGCCACCCGCATCGGCCTTCGCTGTACCCAGGGCCGCAGCCTGTGGAACATCAGCCTGCCGGTAACCGTCAAGCTCTGGGCCCCGGGCCTGGTGGCCAGCACCGCCCTGCCCGCCGGCACCGTGCTGGCGGCCCAACACCTGGTTCGCGCCGAGGTCGACCTGGCCGAGCGGGCCGACCCGGCGCTGCTGCAGGCCGGCGCGGCACTAGGCCGCCGCCTGGCCCGCAGCCTGGCCGCCGGCCAGGCCCTGCGGCGCGACGATCTGAAGACCCAGCAGTGGTTCAACACCGGCGACACCGTGCGCATCCTGGCCACCGGGCCCGGCTATGCGATCAGCGGCGAGGGCCAGGCCATGGGGCCCGGGCTGGACGGCCAGCCGGCACGGGTGCGCACCGAGGGCGGGCGGGTCATCAGCGGCATCGCCACCGGTGAGCGGCGGGTGGAGCTGACGCTGTGACGCTGCCGATTCCCCGCCGATGCCCCGCAATACCTCGCCAATACCCGGCCGGGCGCTGGCCGGCACAAGAAACCTTGGCAATCGCCCTAAAGTCCCAAAATGCCAGGCCGATACACCGAGCATGTCTCAGGGTCTTGCACCCAGACCACCGCAGCAGGAGTAGCCCATGAAGATCGCCCACCTCGAAAACAAGCCCCTGGCGCCCGCTGTCGGCGAGCGCAAGCCCGGTGCCGCCGCGCCGCCAACCCTGGCCAGAAGCACTGAGCCCGCCGCCGAGCCCAGCGCCAGGGTGGCCCTGTCACCCACCGCGGCGCAATTGGCCGCGGGTGGCTCGGACGGGGTTTTCGACAGCGCCAAGGTGCAGCGCATCTCGGACGCCATCCGGGACGGCAAATTCCGCATCAACCCCGAGGCGATTGCCGACAAGCTGATCGCCAATGCCCAGGAATTGCTGGGCGATGTCGGCACGCGCTGAGCGCGCCAGGCCCCACTGACCCACTGATCCGCCATGCGCCCATCCCCGGTCGATCTGCCGCTGGAACCCGGCCCCGAGCCCACGCTGGAGCCGCTGGTGGCTGCGGTCGAGCAAGGCCTGCAGGGCCTGGCCGAAGCGCTGCGCCAGCGTGATATCCAAGCCATCGAGCAGCAGGCCAGCGCGCTGCACCGGGCCCTGGCGGCTGCCGTGCAGGCCTGTGTGCAAGCGGCCCGGCAGGGCAGCCTGCCCGACGCGCTGCGCCGCCGCCTGTCGCGCGCCAGTGCCCAGCTGGCCCGCCAGCGCGAGGCGCTGTGGCGCGCCACCGCGGCGCTCGACCGGGCGATAGACGTGCTGATGCCGGGGGCCCAGCCGGCCGGCCGCATCTACCGGGCCGATGGCCTGACCGAGCCGCAGCGTGGATCGGCGGGCCTGAGCGCTTGATCGCTTGATCGCCGGGGCGACCCGCCCGCGCCGGCTGACAGCGCGCCTGCGGGCGGTCAGTGCAGCGGGCCACCCGCTGGCGGCAAGGCCGCACCCGCGCTGAACAACTGCCCGACATCGACGCTGTCAAAGCGGTACATCGCGCCGCAGAAATCGCAGCCGACCTCGGCCTGGCCGCGCTCTTCGACCAGCGACACCACCTCGTCGGCACCCAGGCTCTGCAGCATGTCGGCCACCCGCTGGCGCGAGCAGCGGCAGGCAAAGCGCGGGGTCTGCGGCTCAAACACCCGCAAGGTCTCTTGCCAGAACAGGCGGCGCATCAGCTCGGCCGGTTGCAGCGCCAGCAGTTCGTCGGCACTCAGGGTGCCGGCCAGCAGTGCGATGCGCTTGAAGTCCTCGCTGCGGCCGATCTGGTCCTCGTCGGCGCTGACGATCACCTCGCCGGCCAGGTTGGCGCCGCCGGCCATCGGCAGGCGCTGGATCAGCAGGCCGGCGGCCACCTCGTCATTGGCGGCCAGCACCAGCCGGGTATCGAGCTGCTCGGACTGCAGCATGTAGTGCTCCAGCACCTCTGACAGCTTGTGCAGGGGTTCGCGCTGGTCACTGTGCAGCGGCACCACGCCCTGGTAGGGCTGCTGGCCGGGGTGGCGGTCCAGCGGGTCGAGCGTGATCGCGCAGCGGCCCTGGCCATGCAGATTGAGCATCGCCGCCAGCCCGGCCTGCGCCGGCACCTCGCCCACCACCTTGGCGGTAGCGCGGAAGCTCAAATCGGGCTGGGCCTCGGCCACCGCCAGCTTGACCGGCCCGTCACCATGCACCTGCAGGATCAGCGCACCGTTGAACTTCAGATTGGCCTGCATCAGCACGCTGGCCGCGGCCATCTCACCCAGCAGCGCCCGCACCGGCGCCGGGAAGGCATGGCCGCCGTCGCTGGCACTGCTGCGGCGCGACAGCAGCTCGCGCCAACTGGGGCCCAGGCGCACCAACATGCCCCGCACCGGCAGGCCTTCAAACAGAAACTTGTGCAATTGGTCCATCGACAGGGTCCATCATCAGTCTGCGGGCCGGGCCGGAGCGGCATCGATGCGCTTGAGCCCCCGCGCATGGCGCTGCTGCTGCCGCACATACTGCGCCGCTGAGCCGCGCAGCCGGCCGATCTGCTCGGCCGTCAGCTCACGCACCACCCGGGCCGGCGCGCCGACGATCAGCACCCCGTCCGGAAACTGCTTGCCCTCGGTGACCAGCGCGCCCGCGCCGACGATGCTGTCGCGGCCGATGCGCGCGCCGTTGAGGATCACGCTCTGGATGCCCACCAGCGTGTTGTCGCCGATGCTGCAGCCATGCAGCATCACCTGGTGGCCGATGGTCACGCCCTCGCCGATCGTCAAGGGCATGCCGGGGTCGGTGTGCAGCACGCTGTTGTCCTGCACATTGCTGTGGCGGCCCACGCTGATCAGGTCGTTGTCACCGCGCAGCACGGCGCCATACCAGACGCTGGCGCCCTCGGCCAGGCGCACCTTGCCCATCACCTGGGCGCTCTCAGCCACCCAGGCCGTGGCATGCACCTCGGGCACATCGTCGTCGAGCTGGTAGATCGCCATCGGGGCTCCTTGACTGGCGGTTTGACGGGCTGGCAAAAACGCGCGCAGCAAAGCCTATGATTTTAAGGATGGAACTGAGAGCGCGCGCCCTGCAGGCATTGACCGAGCCCGACCCGGCCCGCAAGGTCGAGCAGGCCCGCGCCTTGGCGGCCCACCTTGCCGGCCCCGGCGCTGCCCCGTGGCGGCTGGATGCCCATGCCGCACTGGCCGCCCACAGCCCCCTGCCCGGCCGCCCCGCCCTGCCCCGTCTGGTGCCTGCCGACCAGCTGCCGCGCCGCTCACCTTTCACGCTGGCCGGCCGCGCCGCGCTGTTGCACGCGATCTGCCACATCGAGTTCAACGCCATCAACCTGGCCCTCGACGCGGTCTGGCGCTTTGCCGGCCTGCCCGAGCGCTACTACCGGGACTGGCTGCAGGTGGCCGCCGAGGAGGCCCTGCACTTCAGCCTGCTGCACGCCCATCTGCAGACCCTGGGCCACCGCTACGGTGATTTCGACGCCCATGACGGCCTGTGGCAGATGACAGCGGCCACCGCCGGCGACATCACCGCCCGCATGGCGCTGGTGCCCCGCACGCTGGAGGCCCGCGGCCTGGACGCCACCCCGGCTATCCAGGCCAAGCTGAAGAAGGCCGGTGACCCTGCGGCGGTGGCCATCCTCGACATCATCCTGCGCGACGAGATCGGCCATGTGGCGATCGGCAACCGCTGGTA
>JANLZT010000051.1:0-14277 GCA_031366465.1 Betaproteobacteria bacterium
GCCTCGTTGTTCTTGTTGTTGCGGAAGGCCTTCCACTCGCTCTCGTTGCTGTGGGCCAGCACCACGCCGTCGAAGGGAATAGCGCCAAATCCCTCAGTGCCCTTGAAGTTGCCCTCTTGGGTGGCGGTCAGCAGCGGGTGCAGCACCTTGATCGGCGCCTTGAACATTTCCACAAATTCCAGCAGGCCCTGGTTGGCCAGGCACAGGCCGCCCGAGAAGCTGTAGGCATCGGGGTCGTCCTGGGCATAGCTCTCCAACTTGCGGATGTCGACCTTGCCCACCAGGCTGGAGATGTCCTGGTTGTTCTCGTCACCCGGCTCGGTCTTGCTGATGCCCACCTGCTTGAGCACGCTGGGGTGGCGCTTGACCACTTTGAACTTGCGGATGTCGCCGCCGTATTCCTCCAGCCGCTTGACGGCCCAGGGCGACAGGATGCGGTTGAGGTAACGGCGCGGGATGCCGTACTCACTCTCCAGGATGGCGCCGTCCTCGGCCGCATCAAACAGGCCCAGCGGGGACTCATTCACCGGCGAGCCCTTGATCGCGTAGAAGGGCACCTCTTGCATCAGGGCCTTCAGGCGCTCGGCGATCGAGCTCTTGCCGCCGCCCACCGGGCCCAGCAGGTAGAGAATCTGCTTGCGCTCCTCCAGCCCTTGCGCAGCGTGGCGGAAGTAGGACACCACCTGCTCGATGGCGTCCTCCATGCCGTAGAACTCGGCAAAGGCCGGGTATCGCTTGATGACCTTGTTGGCAAAGATGCGTGACAGCCGTGGGTCATTGCGGGTGTCCACCATCTGGGGCTCGCCGATGGCCTTGAGCATGCGCTCGGCAGCCGAGGCATAAGCCAGGCGATTTCGTTTGCACTCGGTGAGATAGTCTTCGAGAGACATCTCCTCTTCACGGGTGCGTTCGTAACGGGCTGCAAAGCTGCTGATGACGTCCATGAGGACCTCCTGGGTCGGACACAGCGCTGGCGCGGCCGGGGTGGGCCTGCCAGCGGCGGGGAAGATCTGATGGAGTCCCGGCTTCACGGGCCCGGGCTCCATCAGAGCTTTCCGGTCAACAGGTGTTGCGTTGTTGGATCGCTTGGCCTCCAGCTTCGTTGATCTTGATCCGGTTTGACGCTTGGATCAGCAAGCCGTTCACCGCCCAATTGTTTGGCGATGCTCAGCAAGCTGCGGGCCAGCCCAACGGCGCACCAGCATCAGGCTAGAACGTCCCACGCCGGCCCACGGTGGACAGGCCGGCAGGCAGCGTGCTTTCACTGACAGCTGGCTGACAGTACCGCACCAGTGTTGGGCCTGCCAGCGCCGCGATCAACACCCTGAATGAGGCATGGCGCCAGATCAGATGCTGGACAGGTCAACAATCGCACATCAGGCCCGCCAGCGCTGGCCGCCGCCTGCGGGTTGGCGTCATCGGCCTGGGCATCGGCGTCCAGCACATCGACGGCTGGCGCCAGCACCGCCAAGTGGATGTGGTGGCGATTGCCGACAGCGATGCGGCGCGGCTGGCCACGGTGGGTGACAGCCACGCCATCGCCGCCTGCCACACCGATGCACTGGCGCTGCTGGCCACTGAGAACCTGGACGTGGTGAGCATTTGCCTGCCCAACAATTACCATCTGCCGCTCACTTTGGCCGCTATCGACTCCGGCTGCCATGCGCTGTGCGAGAAGCCGAGGGCGCTGTCAGCCGCCGAAGGCCGCCTGATGCTGGACGCTGCCCGCCAGGCCGGCAAGCGGCTGATGATCAACTTCTCCTACCGCTTCTCGGCCCAGTCGCGGGCGCTCAAGGCGCAGGTGGATGCCGGCTTCTTTGGGGATTTCTACTTCGGCCGCAGCGTGTGGCATCGGCGGCGCGGCATGCCGGGTTTTGGCGGCTGGTTCGGCCAGAAGGCGCTGGCCGGCGGCGGCCCGCTGATTGACCGCCGGCTTCATCCGGTTTGAGAACGGCGCCACGCGGGTGCTGGAGGCGTCCTGGGCCGCCCACATCCGCGGGGCCGAGCTGATGGAGACCCGTTTGCTGGGCACCCGGGTCGGCTTGCTGCAGCACAACATCGGTGAGGGCTATGACTTTGATGCCGATCTGTTTTATGAACAAGATGGCGCCCAGTACGACCTGCGCCTGCACCCCACCGGCGCCATCGGCCTATCGGCGATGCACGACTATGCCCAGGCCATCCTGACCGACACGCTCCACCCTGCGCCCGGTGAAGGGGGCCTGGTGGTGATGCAGATCCTGGATGCGATCTACGAGAGCGCGCGCCTGGGCGAGCCCGTCAAGATTGGGCGTCCGGGCAGTTAACGGTCCTTGACGCCCAGCTTGTCGAGCAGGCCGTTCAGCTCGTCCAATGAGCCGAAGCTGATCGCCACCTCGCCCTGCTGCCCGCCCTCCTGCCCGCGCCGGGTGCTGCGGTGGATGCGGATCTCTACCTGCGCGGTGAGCACGTCTGCGAGTTGCTCTTCCAGCCGCACGATGTCGCGGGACTTGTCTTTCTTGACGCGCAGCAGCGTCGCCTGCCGGCCCGAGGTGCCCGAGGTCTGGGCCTTGGCCACCAGCTTCTCGGCCTCGCGCACGCTCAATTTTTTGCCGACGATCTCGGTGGCGCTGGCCACCTGGGCACCGTCCGCCAAACCCAGCAAGGCGCGGGCGTGGCCCATGTCCAGGTCACCGGCCATCAGCATCTGCTGCACCGGTGCGGTGAGCTTGAGCAGGCGCAGCAGGTTGCTGGCGGCGCTGCGCGAGCGGCCCACTGCCTGCGCGGCTTGCTCGTGGGTGAGCTGGAAATCGTCAACCAGTCGCTGCAAGCCCTGCGCTTCTTCCAGCGGGTTCAGGTCTTCGCGCTGGATGTTCTCGATCAGCGCCATCACGGCGGCGGCCTCGTCGGGCACGGTCTTGACCAGCACCGGCACCTCGTCCAGCCCGGCCAGCTTGGCGGCCCGGACTCGGCGCTCACCAGCGATGATCTCGTAGCCGCTGGCGCCCACCGGGCGCACCAGGATGGGCTGCATGATGCCCTGGCTCTTGATGCTCTCGGCCAGCTCGTAGAGCGAGCCCTCGTCCATGCGGGTGCGCGGCTGGTATTTGCCGGCTTGCAGTTGCGTGAGCTTGAGGGTGGTGGGGCGCGAGGCATCGGCCGGCGTGGCGTCGGCCACTCGGGGGCCGAGCAAGGCTTCGAGGCCGAGGCCGAGGCCCTTGGGTTTCTTGGTGACCATGGGGCGGGATTGTCGGTGATCGCTGGCCGGGCAGCGCAGGCCGGGCCTGTGCGCACCCGCAGGCGGTGCCGCAGCGCCAGGCCATCGGGCTGCTTGCCCAGGCTGCTTGCGGCATGGGTGTGGTCGGCGCGCCCCGGCGTGATGAGCTGCCGGCTCCAATCGGCCGCCGCTTTTTCATCAAGCTGCCTTATCCTCGCGGGTTCACCCGCATCGTGACCAAGGGACATCACCATGACCTTCCACATCTTCGTCGACGGGCAAGAGGGCACCACCGGCCTTCGCATCCACGAGATGCTGGCCCGGCGCAGCGATGTGGAGGTGCTGCGCATCGCCGCCGACAAGCGCAAGGATGTCGCCGAGCGCGCCCGCTTGCTCAATGCCGCCGATGTGGCCTTTCTGTGCCTGCCCGACGCCGCCGCGCGCGAGGCTGCAGCGCTGGTCAGCAACCCCAAGACCTGCGTGATCGACGCCAGCAGCGCCCACCGCACGCTGCCGGGCTGGGCCTATGGCCTGCCCGAGCTGGCGGCAGACCAGCGCGACAAGCTGCGCGCCAGCAAGCGCATCGCCAACCCCGGCTGCCATGCCAGCGCTTTCATCCTGCTGCTGCGTCCGCTGGTGGATGCCGGCCTGGTGCCGGCCGGGCTGGGCGTGACGGCCAGCTCGATCACCGGCTACTCGGGCGGTGGCAACAAGATGATTGATGAGTACCAGGCCGGCCCCGACGCCAGGCTGGATTCACCTCGCCCCTACGCGCTGAACCTGGCCCACAAGCATCTGCCCGAGATGGTGGCCCACACCGGGCTGGTCAGGGCGCCGGTGTTCATGCCTGTCATCGCCAGGTTTTTCAAGGGCTTGGCGGTGAGTGTGCCCTTGCATTTGGCCGATTTGGCGCCTGGCACCACGCTGGCCACGCTGCAGCAGGCGCTGGCCGAGCGTTATGCCGGTGAGCGCTTTGTGAAGGTGATGCCGCTGGGCGATGCGGCGGCGCTGGACGGCGGCGGCTACTTTGATGTGCAGGCCTGCAACGGCAGCAACCGCTGTGAGCTGTTGGTGTTTGGCAACCAGCACCAGGTGGTGCTGATCTCAAGGCTGGACAACCTGGGCAAGGGCGCCAGCGGCGCGGCGGTGCAGGCCATGAACGTGCACCTGGGCCTGGACGAGGGCCTGGGCCTGGACGCCTGACAGGCCGCCCCGCCGCTCACAGCGCGGCCGGGTCTGGCCGGGCTGGGTGTTCGGCGCTCGGCGTTCGGTAGTGGTAGGCGTAGGCCTCGGTAAAGCCCAGGCCGCGGTAGACCGCCCGGGCCGGGTGGTTGTCGGCCTCGACCTGCAGGTAGGCGGTGCGGGCACCGGCTTGTGCCGCCCGCGCCAGCAACTGGCTGCACAGCAGGCGGGCCAGGCCCTGGCCGCGCGCAGCGGGCGCGGTGAAGATGTCGTAGAGGCCCACCAGATCGGCCTCGGTGGCCGTCTGGCCGCAGGCCAGCACCTGGGCGTCATCAGCCCGGCGCAGCACCCAGGCCTGGTAGGGCACCGGTGATGCCAGCAGGCGGTGGGCCTGGGCCTGGCGTTGCACGGCGGGCGACCCGCGCAGGGCCCCCACCAGATCGGCAAATTCAGTCGGCGCCAGCCGCGCCAAGCGCAGGTTTGGCGGCAAAGCCTCGGCACGGCCATTGGCCTGCGCCATCACCATGACCCGGGTGTTATCGAGGCGGGTGTAGCCGCGGCCGGCCAGCGCGTCGTCCAGGCCGGCAGGCAGGCTGAACGGGGTGATCCGCACCATCATCGGCAGGCCAACTTCCTCAAACACCGCACGGCACAGCGCCAGCCGAACATCCAGCGCCAAGCGGCCAGCCGCCACCGCCTGTACGCAGCGCGCGCGCTTGGCCTTGCCGGGTGAATAGCGCAGCAACCAGCCGTCCACCCAGCGCTGCTGGGGCGGCGCGCTGGCATTGATGCCGGCGTCTTCCACCCGCGACAGCAAGGCCTCGGGCCACAGCTTGGCAGCGGCCATTCACAAGCCCCTGGGCAGGGTGGCCACGCGCGCCACCAGCTCGCGCGCGAACTCAACGTAGGCCAGGGCACCCTTGGATGCTGGGTCGAACACCACGCCGGGCTGGCCATAGCTGGGCGCCTCGGCAAGGCGCACATTGCGCGGGATCACGGCGTTGAACACCTTCTCGCCAAAGTGCGCCTTGAGCTGCTCACTCACCTGCTGCTGCAGGGTGATGCGGGGGTCGAACATCACCCGCAACAGGCCGATCACCTGCAGGTCGCGGTTGAGGTTGGCATGCACTTGCTTGATGGTGTTGACGAGGTCGGACAAACCCTCCAGCGCAAAGTACTCGCATTGCATCGGCACGATCACCCCATGTGCGCTGCACAGGCCATTGAGGGTGAGCAGGCTGAGCGAGGGTGGGCAGTCGATCAGCACAAAGTCGTAGGCGGTGCCGTTGCCGGTGTCGGTGCTGGCAAGGGTGGCGACCAGCGCACGCCGCAGCCGCTCATTGCGGTGCGGCAAGGCCACCAGCTCGACCTCGGCGCCGGCCAGCTCGCGGTTGGCACCCAGCAAGTCATAGCCGCCAGCTGCCGATGCCAGGCTGGCCTCGGCGATGCTGGCGGATTCCAGCAGCACGTCGTAGACCGACAGCGCCATCGCCCGCTTGTCGATGCCAGACCCCATGGTGGCATTGCCCTGGGGGTCGAGATCGATGACCAGCACACGCCGGCCCAGCTTGGCCAGGCCCGCCGCCAGATTGACGGTGGTGGTCGTCTTGCCGACGCCACCCTTCTGGTTTGCGATGCAAAAGACATTTGGCATGCCGAGAGTATCGCCGCTTGCCTTTGGCGCCTGATTGGCCCAGGCCGGCCAGGCACTGCTTGCGCCGCCCTGCCGTCAGGCCCTGGCCCTGTGCATCCAAACCAGGCAGCGCTGCGCGTCCAGCCCGGGCACTTGAATTTGTTCCACGTGAAACACCTCCACCGTTATCGGCAGTTGGGCCAACTCGTCGCCGGGTGTCCTGCCCTTCATCGCCATCCAGGCGCCGTCCTCCGCCAGCAAGGGTTCGGTGAGATTGGTGAAGTCCAGCAATGAGGCGAAAGCGCGCGAGGTGATCAGCGCATAGCGGCCGCTGCTTGCCGGCAATCTCTCAACCCGGGCATGCAGTCCTCGCAGATTGGGCAAATTCAGCTCGGCCGCCACTTGCCGGATGAAGCCAACCTTCTTGGCTACCGCGTCGACACAATCCACGGCCCAGTCCGGCTGCAGCAAGGCCAGCACAACGCCGGGCAGGCCCCCGCCGCTGCCCACATCAAGGATGCGGGGTGAGGACTGTGGGCCGCTTTGCGCCGCCAAGGCCCGGCGCAGCGCGGGCAAGGCCGCCAAACAGTCCAGCAGATGGTGGCTGAGCATCTCGTCGGGCTCACGCAGCGCGGTCAGGTTGTAGACCTTGTTCCAGCGCTGCATCAGCATCAGATAGTCCAGCAAGCCCTGCAATTGCGCAGGGGCCAGCGCCAAGTCCAATTGCTCGGAGGCGGACTGCAAACGGGCCAGTCTCTGGCCCGGCGCGTCAAGCGCCAACTCAGGCTGCCTGCGCCGGGTCGCCAGCCGGCAACACGGCCTTGAGCCTGCCCTTTTTCAAGTGCACCAGCAGCAATGAGATGGCTGCTGGCGTGATGCCCTGCAGCCTGGATGCCTGGCCCAGGGTCTCGGGCCGGTGTTTGTTCAAACGCTGGCGGACCTCGAAACCCAGAGCCGGTACCAGGTTGTAGTCCAGGTCGGGCGGCAGCCGAAGATGCTCAAAGTGCGCTGCACGCTCGACGTCCTCAGTTTGCTTGCCGATGTAGCCCGCGTACTTGGTGGCAATCTCTACTTGCTCGATCACCGCATCCGCCAGGGCCACACCCAGCTCCTGCTGCAATGTTTCACGTGAAACATCGGGCTGAACTTCACCGTCGGGCTCACCCCCCAGGCCGCCGCGCCCAGCCAGGCGCGCAATCTCCAGCACCGCATCAAAACCCAGGCCCGGGCGACGCAGCAGGTCGATCAGGCTGTACTCGTGCTGGATCGCCTTGCCCAGCAGCCGGTCCGCGTCGGCTGCCGGCAAGATGCCGGGATGCACCCAGGTGCGCTTGAGCTGTTCAAAGGTGCGCGCCACCGCATCGCGCTTGCGGTTGAAGGTCGCCCAGCGCTGCTCGTCCACCAGGCCCAGGCTGTGGCCCAGCTCGGTCAGGCGTGCATCGGCGTTGTCCTCGCGCAGTTGCAGCCGGAACTCAGCCCGGCTGGTGAACATGCGGTAGGGCTCGCTCACGCCCTTGGTGATCAGGTCGTCCACCAGCACGCCCAGGTAGGCCTGGTCGCGGCCCAAGGCCATCGGCGCCCGGCCCTGGGCCTGCAGGGCCGCATTGACGCCGGCAAACAGGCCTTGCGCCGCAGCCTCCTCGTAGCCGGTGGTGCCGTTGATCTGGCCGGCAAAGAACAAGCCCGCTATCGACCGGGTCTCGAAGCTGGCTTTCAGCGCGCGCGGGTCGAAGTAGTCGTACTCAATGGCATAGCCCGGCCGCAGGATATGGGCCCGGGCCAGGCCGGGCATGGACTGCACGGCAGCCAACTGGATGTCAAACGGCAGCGAGGTGGAGATGCCATTGGGATAGAACTCATGGGTGGTGAGGCCCTCGGGCTCCAGGAAGATCTGGTGGCTGTCCTTGTCGGCAAAGCGGTTGACCTTGTCCTCGATGCTGGGGCAATAGCGTGGGCCCACGCCCTGGATCAGGCCGGTGAACATCGGGCTGCGATCAAAACCCGAGCGGATGATCGCGTGGGTGCGCGCATTGGTGTGGGTGATCCAGCATGGTAGCTGGCGCGGGTGCTGGCTGACTTGCCCCATGAAGCTGAACACCGGCACCGGGTCATGGTCGCCGGGCTGCTCGGTGAGTTTTGAGAAATCGATGCTGCGGCCGTCGATGCGCGGCGGCGTGCCGGTCTTGAGCCGTCCCTGCGGCAGCTTCAGCTCCTTCAGGCGGGCCGACAGCGTGACCGCCGGTGGATCGCCGGCCCGCCCGGCGGCATGGTTGTGCAGGCCCACATGCACCCGGCCGTCAAGAAAGGTGCCGGCCGTCAACACCACTGTCCTGGCGCGAAACGTGATGCCGAGTTGGGTGACGGCGCCCACCACCCGGTCAGTGATGCCGTCGGACTCCACCAGCAGGTCGTCCACCGCCTGCTGGAACAGCCACAGATTGGCTTGGTTTTCCAGCCGATGCCGGATCGCGGCCTTGTACAGGATGCGGTCGGCCTGGGCCCGCGTGGCACGCACCGCCGGCCCCTTGCTGCCGTTGAGGATGCGGAACTGGATGCCGGCCTCGTCGGTGGCCGCAGCCATCGCGCCGCCCAGCGCGTCGACCTCCTTGACCAGATGGCCCTTGCCGATGCCGCCGATCGACGGGTTGCAGCTCATCTGGCCCAGGGTCTCGATGTTGTGGGTCAGCAGCAGGGTGGTGCAGCCCATGCGGGCGGCCGCCAGCGCGGCCTCGGTGCCGGCATGGCCGCCGCCGACAACGATGACGTCAAATGTTTGAGGATGCAGCACGGTGGGGCAGCACGCGACGGCGCGCCGGATCAGGTGGGTCAGGCGCCGATTGTAAAAAGCCTGGCCGGCTTTCTGGGTGGGCAGGCTGCGATGGCCTTGGCACCTATCATGCGCCGCTGCATGGCGCCCGCACTCACCACCCCGCCTTCGGCGCATCCAACGGCGCTGGCGGCGCCCAATTGCCGCCCGGCCTGCGCCGCTTGCTGCACTGCACCATCGATCAGCTCGGCGATACCCGGCATGCCGCATGGCAAACCGGCCGGGCTGCCCTGCATCCAGTTGGACAGCGCCGGTCGCTGCCGCTTGTTTGGCCGGCCCGAGCGCCCGGCGGTGTGTGCGTCCTTGCAAGCCAGCGCCGAGATGTGCGGCGCGGATCGCCCGCAGGCGATGCTTTGGCTGGCCCGGCTGGAGCAACTGACCGCAGCGCCTGTCGTGGGCGCCGCCGCAGGCCGCCACGGCGCTGCCGCCCACAACAAAACGGCCCGGTAAACCGGGCCGTATAAACCAGCCGCGAGAAACCCGCCGCTGGGAGCAAAAGGGGGGGATTCAGACCAGAGGTGGTGCCTTACCAGCCGTTTTTCGGCAATTGGGTTTGGTCGTTGGCTTGGGTGTTGGTGGCGTGCATGGTGAGGCTCCAGGGTGGTTTGGTGGGCTGGCGCCTGTTTCAGCGCTTGTGACAATTGCACCATTTGCTTCCGCATGGCGGTACTGTCAGGTCTTACAGGGCCACACCCATACCATCGGCTGGTTTCAAGGCTCACACTGGGGCGACGCGCACACCAGCGGGCCCGCCCCGCCAACTGTGGGCGGGCCAGCCAAGCCCCCGGCAATCAGTTGATGAGCCCCAGCCGCAGCGCCTTGAGCACCGCCTGGTGCTTGCTGCTGCAATCGAGCTTGTGCATGGCGTTGTTGACATGCAGCACGGCGGTGCGCTCGGTGATGCCCAGGATGGCGCCCACCTCCCAGGCGGTCTTGCCCTCCATCGTCCAGCGCAGCGCCTCCAGCTCGCGCGGGGTGAGCGCCGGCCGCTCAATCACCGGCGTTTGCGGTGCCATCACCCGCAGCGCCGCATCCTGGGCATGCACCGCAAACAACTGCAGATCGGCCACCAGCCGGTTGAGCTCGACAGCGTCACCTGGCAGCGGTGCATCGCGCTCCACCCCCAGCACAAAGTGCCGGCCCTCGGGCAAATGCAGAGCCATCGCGATGCCGGTGCAATAGCCAAAGCTGGCCTGCGCCTCCCAGAGCTCACCCAGGCCCTGGTTGGTGTAGGTGGATTGGTCCCAGACGATGGGCCAGGTGTGGCGCCGGCAGTGCTGCATCACCGGATCACGGCGCATGCTGGGCACATCGTCGAGCACCGCCTCGCAGCCCTCGGGGGCGTTGTTGACGACGACGAAATCCGAGCGGCCGACGGAGTAGTCGACCACCATCATCGCCGAGACGGTTCGAAACCCCATCGCCTGCGTGAAGCGCACCACCTCGCTGCGGAAGTCGTCCCGACTACCCGCCTGAAGCACCGCACGATATCCACCGGTCAGCATGACAAGAACTCAAACAAGGGATGACGGTCTGCTCGCCCCCTGCAAAGGTTTACATGTTTTCATTTGATGACGGTTGCCGAAAACTACGCAACATATCAGTAACTGTCATGGTGACGATCTTGAACTCCGCACTAGAACATTGCCTTCCCTGGACTTTGCGTGCCTGGCCGCCTTTATTGTGGCAGGTCGGCAAGCAGATTCCGTTACATATGCAGCACTTGGGCACCCAGATCACCAGCCCCGGTGAGTTGATGTTTCGCAGCGTGGGCCAGACCTTTTGGGCCTGGCGATCCGAGGACGGCGACGTCGGCATGGCCTGGGACTGGGTACAACTCGGCTGCGGTGTGCTGGCCATGGCCGACCCGATGGCGGTGGTGACCAACCTGCGCCTGGTGGGCGACGAGGGCACCGTGCTGACCGCCCTGCAAGCGGCCCCGCATTTCAACTGCATCGTGCACTCGCTGCCCTGGCAGCACGAGGTGGAGCGCGCGCTGGGCCAACCGATGCCGGCCTTGCCGGGCGTCAGCCGCGCAGCGCCGGCCCAGGGTGGGCTGTTGATGCAGTAGCGGGCCAGGCCAATTGCGCTGCGGCAGTGGCGGCGCTGGGGGCCGTTACTGCAGCGCGGCGGCACGCAGCCGGCGCGTCACCCAGGCCAGGCACAGCGCGGTCAGCAGCAGGGCCACCGCCAGCGGCGGCAGCAGGTCGACTGCCGCCAGCGCCTCGCCCTCCAGCACCCGCTGCATCAGCGTGATCTGCGCCAGCGCCGGCAGCCACAGATGCCAGGGCTGCTCGGCGCCCTGGTTGAACAGCGTGAACATCGGCAGCAGCGACACAGCCATCAGCACCACCGCGCTGCTGGCCTGGGCCTCCTTGAAGCTCTTGCAGCGGATCGCCACCGCCATCAACAGCGCCGACAGCAGCGCCGCCAGCGGCCACAGCAGCGCCAGGAACAGTGCCGCCTCGCGCAGCCCGAACTGGAACATCGCCGCCAGCGCCTCGCTGCGCAGCAGCCACTGGCCGGGCAAGAAACCCAGGCAGGACAGCAGCGCCACCGCCATGGCCACGCCGGCCACCGCCGCCCACTTGCCCAGCACCAGCGCGGCGCGCGGCACCGGCGTCATCAGCAGCGGTTCGAGCGAGCCCCGCTCGCGCTCGCCGGCGGTGCTGTCGAGCGCGGCATGCATCGCGCCGTAGAGCACCGCCATCAGCACAAAAAACGGCAGCATGCGGGTGAACTGGGCGGCCCGCACCCGGGCGTCGGCCAGGTCTTGCTCGTCCACCTCCAGCACTTGCAGCAGGCCGGGTGCCACCCCGTGCATCACCAGGCGCAGTTGCGCCTGCTCCTGGCTGAAGGCCCGCAGCAGGCGTTGCAGGCTGCCAGCCTCGCCCTGGGCCCGGTTGTTGCCGCTGGCACTGACCACCGCCACGCTGGGCACCGCGCCGGCTGCCAGATCGGCCTCGAAGCCCGCCGGCACCCGCAGCACCGCATGGCCGAAGCTGCGGCTGCGCAGCCCGGCCTCGAAGTCAGCGGGCGCGGCCTGCACCGTCCAGGCCTGGCGCAGGATGAAGTTGCGCAGCGTGGGCGCCTGGTCCAGGCCCACCGCCCACAGCTCGCGGGCCTCGGCCCGGGCCTCGAAGTCGGCCACCAGCGCGGACAACGCGACCAGCAGCAGCGGCCCCATCAGCACCGACGACAGCAGCACCATCACCAGCGTGCGGCGGTCGCGCAGCGCGTCGCGCCACTCCTTGATGAAGACTTGCCAGGCGGCGTGCATTACTCGGCCCCAGGCCCGGCCTGGCGCGGCGCGTCGCCATAGGCCAGTTGCACAAAGCAGCGCTCGAAATCGGCCTGGCCAGTGCGCGCCTGCAGCGCCGCCACGCTGCCCTCGGCCACGCTGCGGCCGCCGGCCACCACCACCACCTGGTCGCACAGGCGCTCGGCCTCTTGCATGATGTGGGTGGAAAAGATGATGCATTTGCGCTGCTCGTCGCGCAGGACGCGTAGCGCCTCGCGCAGGCTGCGGGTGGCCAGCACGTCCAGGCCGTTGGTGGGTTCGTCCAGGATGATGTGCGACGGGTCGTGCACCAGGGCGCGGGCCAGCGCGGTCTTCATGCGCTCGCCCTGGCTGAAGCCCTCGGTGCGGCGGTCCAGCAGCGCGCGCATCTCCAGCACGTCGGCCAGCAGCGCGGCGCGGGCGTCGGCAGCGTCGGCCGACAAACCATGCAGGCGGCCGTAGTAGACGATGTTCTCGCGTGCCGTCAGCCGCGGGTAAAGACCGCGGGCGTCGGACAACACCCCCAGCCGGGCCAGCGCCGCGCGCGGATCCCGGCCCACGTCGATGCCGTCCACCGCCACCCGGCCGGCATCAGGCACCAGCAGGCCGGCCACGCAGCGCAGGGTGGTGGTCTTGCCGGCACCGTTGGCGCCCAGCAGGCCGGTGATGCAGGCGTCAGCGGCGATGAAGCTGATGCCCTGCAGCGCCACCACGCTGCGCGCCGAGCGGCCCCAGCCCTGGGTGAAGCGTTTGGCCAGGCCTTGGACCTCGATCACGGTGTGGCGCCCAGGCCGGGCGGCCACCAGAGAGGCGGGCGCGGCACGGCTTTGGCGCAATCGGCGCCTGTGGGCGGGGTGCTCACCGGGTTGGCACTGATGAAGCGCGACACCGCATCGGCCAGGCAGCCCAACGCGGTGAGCCCGTGGCCGGCCTGGGCCACCACCGTGTGCTGGGCCAGCGGGCCCAGGGCGTTGGCCACCCGTTGGGCATGCTGGGGCGGGGTCACCGGATCGAGCCCGCCCGACAGCAGCCAGGTCGGCACCGGCGTCGGCGGCAGGCTGTAGAAGGACAGCGCCACCACCGCCTGTGGCCAGCCGGCGCAGGCCTGCTGGTATTGGCGGGCCAGCACATCGCCGAAGACCGAATCGCTGCTGGCCGGGCGGCTGGCCGGCGGGGGCGACGGCCTGGCCCGGCCCAGGTCCTCACTGCAGACCACCGCATAGTGCATGCCGGTGGCAATCGCCGATGCCGCCGCGCCGCCCAGCGGGTTGGCCAGCGCCAGCAGCGGCGCCCAGCGGCCGGCATGGGCCTCGGCCAGCACCGCCGGCAGCGCGGCGGCCAGCGCCGGCTGGTAGAGCGGTGTGCGCAGCAGGCCCAGCACGGCGTCACGGTCCAGCGTCAGCGTCTCAGCTTGGCCGCTCAGCGGTTGCGGCAGCGTCACGCGCAGCGGCAGGCTGGCCAGCAGTTGCTGCAACTGGGCGGCCGGCGCCGGCTGGCGCTGCTGGCAGACTGGATCGGCGGCGCAGGCGGCCCATAGCGCGTCCAGCACCGCCTGTTGATCGCGGGCGGCTGCATCGGTGAATGGCCGGTCGGGCGGCAGCACGCCGTCCAGCACCGCCCGCCGCACGCTGGCCGGGTGTTGCCGCAGCAGCGCCAGCACCAGCCGGGTGCCGTAGGACACGCCGATCACATTGATCTGCGCCGCACCCAGGGACAGGCGCACCGCGTCCACATCGGCCACTGCGATGTCGGTGGTGTAGAAGCGCAGGTCGCCGTGGGGCAGCGCTTGCAAGGCCAGCCGGCAGCGCTGCAGCCGGGCCAGCCGGGTGGCGGCATCGACCAGCTCGGCCAGCGGCCTCTGTCGGGCCTGGGCCAGATCGTCTTCACAACGCAGCGGGGCGCTGCGGCCGGTGCCACGCTGGTCGATGAACACCAGGTCGCGACGCTGGCCCAGCCGGGCAAAGCGCGCCTGGAAGGCACCGGCCAGCGCGATGGCGCTCTGGCCCGGCCCGCCGGCAAAGAAGAACACCGGATCGGCCGCCTTGTGGCGCGCCAGGGCCGGCAGCACCGCGTAGTGCAGGTCGATCAGCGGGCCCAGCGGCCGGGCGGGATCGAGCGGGCGCTGCAGTTGCCCGCACAGCGCGGGCTGCGCCACGCCG
>JANLZT010000092.1:0-3671 GCA_031366465.1 Betaproteobacteria bacterium
CGCCACCCAGGCTTTGCTTCGGCGCGCCATTTCCTCGGGCGCGATCTCCAGATCGCAGCGCCGGGCATCCAGGTCGATGGTGACGCTATCGCCCTCCTGCACCAGCGCGATGGGCCCACCCAGCGCGGCCTCGGGCGACAGCTCGGCCACCACCAGGCCCTTGCAGACCAGGCCCGAGAGGTGGCCGTCGGTCAGCATCGCCACCTGGTCGCCCAGGCCGGCGCCGTCGAGTGCAAACACCACCCGGGATGCGCCACCGCCCATCGCCGGGCCGCCTTTGGCACCCGCGCCGCGCATCACCAGCACGCTGCCCGCTGCAATCTCACCGGCCTTGATCGCCGCCACCGCCGCATCGCTGGTCTCAAAACAGCGCGCCGGGCCGGTGAAGCGCCGCGTCTTGCGCTCGGCGATGCCGGTCTTGACGATGCCGGTCTCGGGGCAGAGCGAGCCGCGCAGCACCACGATGGCCGGGCGGCTGGCCACCGGGTCGGCCATGGGCCGGATGGTGGCCGCATCTTTGACTTGATAGTCGGACAGCTCCTCAGCCAGCGTGCGGCCGCTGACGCTGAGCACGCTGGTATCGAGCAGCGGCTGCAATTGCTTCTGCACCGCGCGGCAGCCACCGGCAGCCTCGAACTCTTCAATCGATTGGCTGCCCACCGGCCGGATGCCGGCCAGCACCGGCACCTCGGCGGCCAGACGCTCGAACAGGCTATACACATCGACCGTGCCGCCCAGCCCGGCCTCGGTGGCCACCGCCTGCAAATGCTTGACGCAGTTGACCGACCCGCCCACCGCCAGCACTGCCCGCACCGCATTGGCAAAGGCGCCCGGCTGCAGGATGTCGCGGGGTTTCAAGTCGTCCCAGACCATGCCGACGATGCGCGCGCCCGCCGCTTGCACATCGGCCATCATCTTGGGGCTCATCGCCGCCACCGGCGCACTGCCGGGCAAGGCCAGCCCCAAGGCCTCGCAGACGATGTGCATCGAGTTGGCGGTGCCCATGCCCGAACACACGCCGGGCGAGCGGATGGCCTCGCGGCTCATGCCGACGATGGTCTCGACATCCATCGCGCCGGTGACCACATGCATCGCGCCGACAAACACGTCCTCGATGTCGCAGTGGTGGCCGCGGTGCACGCCGCTGGCCTGGTAGCCGCAGGGCACCACGATGGTGGGGATGTTCAGCCGCGCGGCGGCCATCAACTGGCCGGGCACGGTCTTGTCGCAGGATGTCAGGCAGACCATGCCGTCGAGCTGGGCGCCTTCGACCGCCACCTCGATGTCATTGGTGACCAGGTCGCGCGCGGCCAGCATGTAGGCGCCGCGCGCGCCGGCGCCGGTGATGAAGTCGCTCGGCGCGGCGGTGCGGATCTCGAAGGGCACGCCACCGGCGGCGCGGATGGCGGCCTTCACCACCTTGGCCACTTCATCGAGGTGGCTGTAGCAACTGGCCAGCTCGCTGCTGCTGTTGACCACCGCGATCTTGGGCTTTTCGCAGTCAGCTTCCGGGATGCCCAGCGCCTGCCACTGCGCATTGCGCACTGACCACAGGTAGGAGCCACGGGGGAAGTTGCTGCGCAGCTTGGCGGAGGTGTTCATCAGTGGCCTTTGCGGGTGATGGTGACCAAGCCGGCGCTGGCGTCCACCCGCACCCAGTCGCCGGTGCGGATCAGTGCCAGCGGGTCGGCGTCAAAGTCGGTCATGGCCGGCGCATGGCTGACCACGGCGCCCAAGGCCACCTTGGTGCACATGCGGTTGAACAGCCAGGCCGCCGGTGCGGTGCCCATGGCGCGCGCCACATGGAACTGCGCCGACCAGCCCGACGAGCCCTTGGCGCCCGGGAAGACCAGCACCTTGCCGGCAAAGCTCTGGCCCCGCAATGGATGCCGGGTCTCGATCACGGTGCCGGTGCGCGGGTCCACCCCGCCCCAGCCGGAGATGCAGTCGGTGGTGACCAGGGCCTCAGCCTCGGCCACGCCGGGCACCACGCATCGGCCGCGTATCTCAAAAGTCTGGATTGTCTGGCTCATGCCGCCCGCCACTGCCCCGTGCAGGCGGCCTCCACACATTGCGCGGTGGTGCCGAACCAGGCTTGTACGCCCAGGATGGCCGGCAGGTAATGGGCCTGCTTGGCCGAGTCGAGCGCCACCACCCGGGTGCCCGGCGGCACCGCCCGGCTCATCGCCGAGCAACTGTCGGTCATGATCTTGGCGCCGGCCGCTTCGACGATGGCCGTGTAGCCATTGCGGTCGGCCAGCGCCTTGATGGCCCAGGGCGTGAAGATCCACAAGGCGCAGTCCGGGTGCAGCTTGCGGCCCTCCAACAGTTGCGCGGCCTCCCAGATTTGCTCGATGGTGTAGTGCGGGCAGCCCAGCATCACATAGTCGACCTTGCGGTCCACCCCGGTGGCATTGATGCGCTCGAAGGTGGCGGCCCGCTCGGCGGCGCCGTAGTGGCGCAGGTCTTGCAGCTTGCGGCCGCCGGTGGCGATGTCCAGGCTGGGCGCCTCGGGCGTCACGCCCACCAGGTGGTAAAGCTCGACCCCGCCCGAGGACGACGCCGCCGCGCCAAAGTGCTTGAGCCGAGGCAGATTGGGCACCGCAGTGACGGTGTTGACACCGCTGATCACCGCCACCCGGTCTTGCACCCAATCGCCCAGCCAATAGCCCAGCAGGCCCCAGTCCTCGACCGACTCGACAGCGATGTCCAACTGCACGCCCAGCGTGGCCAGGCGCGGTGCGTCCAGGTGATAGCCCCAGTTGGGGATGCGGCAGGTCAGCATCGCCGCACTGGTGCTCTCGCGGCCCTCGGTGTTGGTGCGGGCGCCCAGCACCGAGTTGGCAAACACAACCGCCGATGACTCCATCCAGGCGCAATGCTCGCCGCGGGTGGGCACGTTGCCCACCTGGTAGGGCGTGCAGGTGTTCATCATCTGCACCCCCATGCGCGCGGCCATGGCCTCGCTGCGGCGGTAGAACTGCACCATCTGCTCGGTCACGCCCATCTCCACCGGGTGGTGCGGGTCGAAGCCCAGCTGCAGGTGCGAGCTGAAAGCGCGCACCTTGGGCACCGCCACCACCTCGGCGCTGTCGAGGTTGAACTCGCTGAACACCGCGTCCAGGCCGGCTGCACTGCCGGCCTCGCCGCCCTGCTTCAAGGCGAAGTCGCGCATGAAGGGCGTGGTGGCCGTGACCGTGCCGCAGACATTGCGGGTTTCGACCAAATTCTCGGCGCCCAGGGCCCGGCCATAGCGCAGCAGCAGGTCCATCGCGCGGGCGATGGCCCGGCCATCACGGCCGTCGCGCATGGCTTTCTCGTCGTCGGTCAGGTGCATGGCTTGATCTCAGCGTGGAATGGCGGCCACGCCGCCGATGTCGTCGGCCACGGCCTGCACCAGCGCCAGCAGCGCCGGCACGATCTCGTCGCGCAGCCGGACTTCCGGGAAGGCAAAGGCCGGGCCGCCGCAGTTGAAGGCCATCACCTCGCCGCGCGGGCCGGTCAGCGCCACCGAGACCGAGTTGATCTCGCGGTGGAACTCGCCGGCCGAGATGCAGGCCCCGGTGCGCTCGCGCTCGGCCAGGGCCGCCTGCAGGCCGGGCTCCAGCGCCTGCCAGTCACTGCCCCGCGCCAGGCGCAGCGATTCGATCAGCTGGGCCCGGGCGGTGGCG
>JANLZT010000101.1:0-6977 GCA_031366465.1 Betaproteobacteria bacterium
AACTGGCTTTCTTGCGCCTGCCGATCCAGCGCGCGGCCCTGCTCGCGGGCGTCCGCCAGGCGGCGCTCGGCGGCGATCACGGCTTCGTCCAGCTCGGCATGGCGCTCTTGGGTGGTGGCCAGTTGCAGGTCCAGCTCCTCGAAGCGGGCCTCGCCGATGGCGCGGCGCTCGTCCAGGGCTTCGTGCTGGCCCGCCAGCTCGGCCAGCTCGGTGTCCAGTTGGCCGCTGCGGGCCTGGCTGGCCTCGGCTTGCTGGGCCAGGCGCAGCAGGTCCACCTGCAACAGGTGGGCGCGGGTCTGGGCCTCGGTGGCCTCGCGGCGGGCCCCGGCCAGGCGCTGGGTGACATCGGTGCAGGCGGCCTCGATGCGCACCAGGGCGGTTCTGGCTTGATCGCTGATCAGGGCCTGGGCCCGTTGCTGGCGATCCAGGTTCTCGATCTCCTGGGCCCGGGCCAGCAGGCCGGATTGCTCGCTGTCGGGGGCGTAGAAGGCCACCGCAAAGTTGCTGACCGCATGGCCCTCGCGGGTCATGATGACGTCGCCATGGGCCAGTTGCGTGCGCTGGGCCAGCGCCTGGTCCAGGCTGTCGGCGGTGTAGACGCCCTCCAGCCAATCGCTCAATAAAGTCCTCAGGCCGTCGTCGTCGAGTTGATGACCCAGGCGCAATTGCTCGGCCAGGCGCGGCAGGCCTTGCGCGCTGTGGGCAGGTGATGCCGGCAGCGGCCCCTGCGGCAGGGTGTAGAAGGCCAGCCGGGCCGGCGGGGCGTCGCCGGCAAAGGCGCGCACCGTGTCGATGCGGCCCACCGCCAAGGCGGCCAGGCGCTCGCGCAGCACCGCCTCCAGCGCGGGTTCCCAGCCGGGCTCGATGTGGATGCGGGTCCACAGGCCGGCCAGGCCGTCCAGGCCATGGCGTGCCAGCCAGGGCTTCAATTTGCCCTCGGTCTGCAGCTTGTCTTGCAGCGCGCGCAGGGCCGACAGGCGGGCCGCGATGTCGGCCTGTTTGCCGGCCTCGGCATTGGCCTGCGCCTGCTGGCTGCGGCGCTGGTCTTCCAGCGCGGGGGCTTGGTCTTGCAACTCGTGAAGGCGGCCTTCGGCCTGGGCATGGGCCTCACCGGCAGTGGCGCTCTGGCTGCGCAGTGTGTCCAGGCGCTGCAGGTCGGGCGCGGCCAGGGTCTTGCGCTCGGCCTGCAGGCGCTCGCCCCGGCTGCGCAGGCCGCGGCTTTGCTCTTCGATGTGGCGGCTGTCGGCGGCCAGCACCTGGATCTGCTGCTGCACCGCCGTCACCTGGCTGCGCTGGGCGTTGGCGTTGGATTGGGCGGCGCGCAACGCATCTTCGACCTCGGGCAGGCGCAGGGCTTGCTCTTCGGCCCGGGCGGCAGCGATCTCGGCCCGCTCGTCGGCCGCCGCCATCTGCTGGCCGATGGCGGCCAGCTCTTGCTCGGCGATGTCGCGGCGGGCCTGCCAGGTGTCGGTCTGGGCGCGCAGGTCGGTGATGCGCTGCTGCACCCGCTGGCGGCTCTGGACCACGTAGCGGATGCGTTCTTCAAGCCGGCTGACATCCAGCGCGGCCTCGGCCAGCAGGCCCTGGGCCGTGTGCAGCCCGTCACTGGCGGCGTAGTGGGCCTGGCGCACGGCCTCCAGGGCGGCCTCCACATGGCGCAACTCGGCCAGCCGGGCTTCCAGGGCGTTGCCGGCCTCGGCCACGTCTTTTTGCACCCGGGCTTCTTCGGTGGCGGCGTCGCGGTGCTTCAAGAACCACAACTGGTGCAGCTTGGTGCTGCCGGCTGCCTGCAGGCTGTTGTAGCGCCCGGCCACGGCGGCCTGCTTTTCCAGCTTGTCGAGGTTGGCGTTGAGCTCGCGCAGGATGTCGTCGACCCGGTTCAAGTTCTCGCGGGTGTCCTTCAGCCGGTGCTCGGTCTCGCGGCGGCGCTCTTTGTACTTGCTGACGCCAGCGGCTTCTTCCAGGAACAGCCGCAACTCCTCGGGGCGCGACTCGATGATGCGGCTGATGGTGCCCTGGCCGATGATGGCGTAGGCGCGCGGCCCCAGGCCAGTGCCCAGGAACACATCCTGCACATCGCGCCGCCGCACCGGCTGGTTGTTGATGAAGTAGCTGCTGCCGCCGTCCCGCGTGAGCACCCGCTTGACGGCGATCTCGGCAAACTGGCTCCACGCGCCGCCGGCCCGCGCGTCCTCGTTGCTGAACACCAGCTCGACGCTGGCGCGGCTGGCCGGCTTGCGCTGGCCGCTGCCGTTGAAGATCACGTCCTGCATGCTCTCGCCGCGCAGCTCGCTGGCCCGGCTCTCGCCCAGCACCCAACGCACCGCATCCATGATGTTGGATTTGCCGCAGCCGTTGGGGCCGACCACGCCCACGCGCTGGCCGGGCAGCGAGAAGGTGGTGGGTTCAGCGAAGGACTTGAAGCCCGAGAGCTTGATCTGGTTCAGGCGCATGCGGCGGGGGGTGGCGGGCTGCTCTGGCGGTGCAGGGCAGCGCGCTGATCGACGTGCTGGTTAATTCTGCAAGTGTTTGATTTGTATGGCTTTATGGCGCAGCGGGCCAGGGCCGGAAAGGCCGCGATGATAGCATCGCGGCCCTTCGCAAACCCTCCAGCGCCCCGGCGCGATCAGCCATGGCCCAGCCCGTCCAGCCCAGCGCCGCAGCGCCCTTGAACCAGCGCCCGGTGCCCGTCAACCCACCCAGCGCGCCCAGCAAAGATTTGCAAGTCTTCGACAACCCCGCGCCGGGGCGCGACTACTGGCTCCAGTTCCAGGTGCCCGAGTTCACCTGCCACTGCCCGCTCACCGGCCAGCCCGACTTTGCGCACATCAGCATCGCGATGGTTGCCGACCGCCTGTGCGTGGAGCTCAAAAGCCTGAAGATGTACTTCTGGAGCTTCCGCAACCAGGGCGCCTTCCACGAGGCGGTCACCAACACCATCCTCGACGACATCGTGGCCGCCACCCAGCCGCGCTTCATCCGCATCACCGCCAAGTGGTTTGTGCGCGGCGGCATCTACACCGATGTGATCGCCGAGCACCGCTTGCCCGGCTGGGCGCCGCAGCCGGTGGTGGACGTGCCGGCGATGGCCATGGCGAGCGGGCTGCCGGGCTGAGCCGCCCTGCCCTCCCGGCACGGCGCGGCGCGCCGATCGGCCTACAGCAATTCCTCCGGCGCAAACGGCGCCAGCAGCTCCAGCCAGAAGCGGGTGGCAAAGCTGGCATCGGGCTCTTTGTCGAACATCACCTCGCCCTCGTCGTCGGCCGCCAGCCAGCGCAGGCCCTGGCCGTCAGGGCCCAGCACCACCCGGTAGCTGGCCTGCAGCTTGTCCAGGTCCATCAGGCGCAGCACCTCGCGTGCCAGTTGCGGGCTGTCGATGAAGATGCCCATCTCGGTGTTGGTCTTGTCCGAGCGCGGGTCGAAGTTCATCGAGCCGATGAACACCCGGCGCCGGTCGATCACCGCCGTCTTGGCATGCAGCCGGCCCTGGCTGGTCTGGAACATGCCCAGCCGGCTGGCCTTTTTCACCCGCACCGGGCTCAGCTCATACAGATCAATGCCCAGTTTGAGCATCGGCTGCCGGTATTTGCGGTAGCCCACATGCACCAGCGGCTCGTCGTTGGCAGCCAGAGAATTGGTCAGCAGTTTGAACTTGACGCCGCGGGCCCGTTGCGCACCGAACACGGCCAAGCCCTTCTCACCCGGGATCAAATAGGGCGAGGTGATCACCACCTCGCTGCGCGCGCTGCGGATCAAATCCAGCACGTTGTAGCGCACCGATTCCACATCCTCCAGCGGCACCAGCGCATAGCTGTTGACGATGCCCTTGAGGCGCGCCGGCGGGTCGGCATAGGTGCTGGCCTCGGCCCAGATCAGGCCCAATTGGCCCGCCTCGAACTCGTCGGACAAGGGGCCATAGCCCAGCACGTCGGTGCCGGGCGGCGGGTCGGGCGGCGGTGACGATGACTCGCTGGTGTCGATCTCAAAGCGCTCGCGCTGATTGGCGGCATCCGCCGACAGCTTGACGATGGCCTGCAGCGGGAACACCACCGGGCTGTTCCAGTAGTCATCGAACAAGGCCTGCAGCTTGGGCACCAGGGCGCCGACCACAAACGCATCCAGATCGACAAAATTGCTTTGCGCGTGGCGCATGTAGTACTCGTCGGCGATATTGCGGCCGCCGGTGACGGCCATTGCGCTGTCAACCACCAGCAGCTTGTTGTGCATGCGCCGGTTGACGCGGGCGAAATCCAATGCCGACGCCGCGAAGCGGGTGAGAAAGTAAGCCCGCCCGGCCGGGAAGGGGTTAAACAGCCGCACCTCGAAATTGGGCTGCGCGGCCAGGCCGACCAGCAGCGGATCGATCTCGGCGGTGTAGAGGTCATCCACCAGCAGCCTCACCCGCACCCCGCGCTGGGCCGCATCGCGCAGGCTGCGCAGCAGGTAGCGGCCGGTGTCGTCGTCGGCGATCAGGTAATACTGGATATCGATGGACTTCTCAGCCCGGCGGATCAGCGTCAACCGGGTGTCGATGGCATAGGCGCCGGTGGGCAGCAGGCGGAAGCCCGACAAGGCGTCGTCGGGGCTTGAATCAGCAGCAATGCGGCCCAAACTGGTGGCCTTGGACGCCGGCATGGCCGAGCTGGCGCTGCGCTGCACCGACGCTGGCAGGCTGGCGCAGCCGCCCAGCGCCAGCAGCAACAGCAAGGCCAGGCACAGCCACCACAGTGCCGGCCCGCCGCGCCCGGGCGCAGGCCGGCCTGGCTGCGTATGATCGGCGGCGGTGCTGGGCATGCCGTAGAAGTTTCGGTTCGTCGCTGGCATCAATGCCCTGGCAGTGGTCATGGGCGCGAAGGATACGCAATGAAGCAATTGACCCTTTTCCCCGCAGTCTTGGCGCTGCTGCTATCCAACACCCTGCTGGCGCCGGCCCAGGCCGCACTCGATGTGGGCGACAAAGCCCCCGCCTTTGCCATCGACGCCTCATTGGCCGGCAAGCCCTTCAAGTTCTCGCTGGCTGACACGCTCAAGGGCGGGCCGGTGGTGCTCTACTTCTTCCCGGCGGCGTTCTCAGTAGGCTGCACCCTCGAAGCGCATGAGTTTGCCGAGGCCACCGACCAGTACAAGGCCCTGGGCGCAACGGTGATCGGGGTGTCGGGTGACGACCTGGAGACGATGAAAAAGTTCTCGGTCACCGAATGCCGCAACAAGTTTGCGGTGGGTGCCGATGTCGACCAGGCGGTGATGAAGGCCTATGACGCAGTGCTGACGCTCAAGCCCGAGTACGCCAATCGCACGTCCTATGTGATTGCGCCCAATGGCGTGATCGCCTACCAGTTCACCAGCCTGAACCCGATGCGGCATGTGGCCAACACCCTCAAGGCCGTGAAGACGCTGGTGGAGAAAAAGCCTTGAGCCTGGAGGCCTCCAGGCCGGCCCACGGCCCGGCAGAGCGGCGGGCTTATCAAAAATACGAGGTGGCGGTGCGCAAAAGCGCCATTGATGGTTTTGGCGCCTTTGCCGCCGAGCCTATTCCGGCGCGGCGCAAGATCGGCGAGATCCGCGGCGAGAGCATCAGCGTCTCAGAAGCGCGCCGCCGCGCCGCTGGCAAGCAGCGCATCATGATCGTCGAGGTCTCGGCCCGCAAAGCCATCGATGCCCACGAGAGCAGCGACCCGATGCGCTTCACCAACCATGGCTGCTTACCGAATGCCCGGCTGTCGATCCAGGGCGGCCGCATCGAGTTCTATGCGCTGCGCGACATCGCGCCGGGCGAGGAGATCACCGTCAACTACGGCGAAACCCACCACGGCGGCACGTTGGCTTGCCGCTGCGGTGGCGAGGGGTGCGTGGGGTGGTTGTAGGGCCGGATGGCTACACTGCCGTCTATGCATCCGCTGATCGAATCCCACCGCGCCGAACTGCTGGCCCTCGCGCGGAGGCGCGGTGTAACGGGGGTTCGAGTCTTTGGCTCGATGAGCCGTGGCGACGGCAGCGACACCAGCGACGTTGATCTGCTGGTGACCTTGGCCCCGGGGACCAGTGCGCTCGCCTTGGGTGGCCTGTTGCTGGATGCGCAGGAATTGCTGGGCCGCCGTGTGGATGTCGTCACCGAGGCGAGCTTGCATCCTGCGCTGCGCGAGCGCGTGATAGCTGGCGCCGTGCTGCTGTGAATCCGGGCCCAGAGGCGGACCGGATACTGCTCGCGCACATGCGCGACTGCCTTGATCGGATACTCGAATACGCCAACGCCGAGCGCCAACGCTTTGACGCTTCTCGCCTGGTGCAAGACGGGGTGATTCGCAATCTCCAGACCTTGGCCGAATCAAGCCAACGCTTGTCTGCCGAGATCAAGAGCACCGAACCGCAGATCCCTTGGCGCGAACTCGCCGGCTTTCGCAACGTGATCGTGCATGGCTACTTGGGCGTTGACCTCGGCGCGATCTGGCTGGTAGTCGAACAGGATTTGCCGATGCTGACTGAGGCTGTGACCCGCATGGCCACGCACCTCGGCCCACACGGCTGATAGCTACGGCTGCTTGGCCGCTGGACGACCTGCGCCTCCTGGCCGTTCACCGACCTTCGACCCGCTCAGCCGCGCCAGCCTTCGATCATCAGCACCGAGCCCAATCCGAAGCTTCAACCCGAAGGCATGACCACCCAACCCCGTCAGTGCCCGCCGCCCAGGTAAGCCGCCCGCACCGCCGGGTCATCACGCAACTGCGCTGCCGGGCCATGCACCGAGATGCGGCCGTTCTCCAGCACATAGCCGTAGTCGGCCACCGCCAACGCGGCGGCGGCGAACTGCTCGACCAGCAGCATCGTCACACCCTCGGCCTTGAGCCGGCCGATGATGCGGAAGACTTCTTCCACCAGGATAGGCGCCAGGCCCATCGAGGGCTCGTCCAGCAGCACCACCTCGGGGTTGAGCATCACCGCGCGGGCCATCGCCAGCATCTGCTGCTCGCCGCCCGACA
>JANLZT010000352.1:0-11205 GCA_031366465.1 Betaproteobacteria bacterium
GGCGTGGCGGCCTTCCCGGCCACGCTGAACAAACTGTTCTCGGGCGAGAACTTCGGCAAGCTGGTGCTGCAATTGGCGCCATCGGCTTGACGACGCAGCCGCGCAATCCGCTGCACGGCCTGACGCTGGAGGCCATCGTCACCGCGCTGGCCGCCCACTATGGCTGGGCCGGCCTGGCCGAGCAGGTGCCAGTGCGCTGCTTTGCGCAAGACCCGAGCCTGGCATCGAGCCTGAAGTTCCTGCGCAAGACGCCCTGGGCGCGCGAGAAGGTGGAGTCGCTCTACCTGTTCATGCTGCGCGAGCAGCGGCGCGCGGCCGGGCCGGGTTGAGGCGGGGTTGCCAACACTACAGCGGCAACTCAAAACGCTGGCCGCGCAGCGACAGCACCACCGATTTCAGCCGGATCTGCTGCACCAGCAGGTCGGGCGCCAGCCGGTCGCCCTCGTGGAAGACCTGGCCGTTGAGGATGACGATGCGCATCGCCGGCTGCTCGGCATGCACCGCGCCGCCCAGGCTCAGGCTGCCAACTTCGCGGCGCTGGGCCTCGGGCAGCTCGGCCAGCGTGGGCAGGCGGCTGGGTGCGGCGTTGGCCGGCTGCGGCGGCGCGGCGGCGGGCAGCGTCGCAGCCTCCGCCACCGGCACCGGCGCCGGCAGCTTGCGCACGCTGGGTGCCAGGGCCTTGGCCGGCAGCGGCAGCGCAGCCGCCAGCTTGACCGGTGGTGCGGCAAGCGCCGCTGAAGGCTGCGCCGCAGCCGGCGTCGCGGCGGCGGGCTCGGCCAACAAGCGCGGCGATGGCGCGGTGGCTGCAGCGGCTGTCGAGGCCGTTGGCACAGGGCCAGGCGGCCCCGCCGGTCGCAGCCACCAGCCCGCCAGCACCGCCAGCGCCAGGCCGGCCAGCAGCGCTGCCGCTGCCGCCAGCCGCCGCACCCGGGCCGGCTGATCGGGCGCAAGGTTGGCCACCGCTGCGGCCAGCGGCCGGGCATGCAGGCCGGGCACGGCGCCGCGCTGGCGCTCGGCATCGGCCCGTCGCAAGGCATCCAGGATGTAGGACATGGTCTAGCGCTCCAACGGGGCCGCCGCCAGGCGCGGCTCGGCCACGCCGGTGGCCCGGTTCAATTGCATGAAGGTGGTGGGGCCAGCCCAGCCGTCGGGCCGCAGGCTCTGCGCCACCTGGAAGGCCGCCAGCCGGCCGGCCAACGCGCCCGCCAGGGCCTGGCCCGGCGCTGGCGCCGGCTCGCTCTGGGTGGTGGCCAGGGCCGCCGCCAGGGCATCCACCGCCGGGCCGCTGGCGCCGGGTTGCAGCACCTCGGCATAGCCCGGGGGCGGCCGCCACAAGGTGGCAAATTCACCGCGCCAGAGCCGGCTGAAATCGGCCAGCGGCAGGGTCAGCGGCTGCTGGCCCAGCGCCAGCACCACCTGCCCGGCCTGCAGCGCCACCAGCCGCAACACCCGGGGTGGCCCGTCCCCCAGGTGCAGTTGCAGCAGGCCGGGCCGGTCCCACTGGCGCAACTGCGCCAGCGTGCTGCCGCCACTGCGGTAGCAGCGCAGTTGGCGGGCGCGCAGCGCCGCACAAGGCTCCCCCGACCCCAGATCCGCCGCAGGCACGCCCCACAGCGCGGCCAGCTCGCGCCAGCCAGCCAAGTCGTCGCGCGGCGCGCCGGCCAGGGCCAGGGCATTGGCCTGGGCACTGGCCGCTGCCTGGCTGCTGGCGGCCACCGGGGCCGTCGCTGCCGCTGGTGCGCTGGCCGCTGCGGGTGCGCTGGCGACCGCCGCCGCTCGGGCGGCCGCAGAGGCCGCCGGCACCACAGCGAGGGCGGCCCGGGCGGCCAGCGCGCTGCGCTCAGGAGCCGCCGGCCCCGCCCGCCCGGCCTGCCAGGCGCCCCAGCCCAGGCCGGACAGCAAGGCCAGCCCCAAGGCCAGCCGGCCGGCGCGGCTCCAGGCTTGGCGCCTGGCCAGGCCGCCGGGCCGCAAGTCAAACACCTCGCGGGCGGCTTGCTCGACGATGCGCCGTCCCACCTGCGGGCGGCCCTCGGCAAACGCGCCCAGCAGTGCCCGGTCGGCCAGCAGGTTGATGCGGCGCGGCACGCCCCGGGTGATCTGCTGGATGCGGCGCAGCGCCGCCGTATCAAAGGGCAGGCTGCCGGGCCGGCCCGCCACCGCCAACCTGTGAGCCAGGTAGGCGGTGGTCTCGGCGGCGCTGAGCGCGCCCAGGTGGTAGCGCGCGATCACCCGCTGCGCCAGTTGCTCCAGCCCGGGGCTGGCCAGCATCTCGCGCAGCTCGGGCTGGCCGATCAACATGATCTGCAACAGCTTGCGTTGATTGGTCTCGAGGTTGGTCAGCAGGCGCAATTGCTCCAGCACCTCGGGCGCCAGGTTCTGGGCCTCGTCGATGATCAGCACGCACTGCCGGCCCTGGGCATGGGCGGCCAGCAGGTGGGCATTGAGCGCATCGATACAGGCCTTGGGGCTGGCAACGGCAGCCACGCCCGCATCCACCTCACCCGTCAACGCCGGCAGCAGCACGCCGAACTCCTGGCAGACCGACTGCAACAACTCGGCCACCGTCAGGCGCGGGTTGAAGATATAGGCCACCTGGCAGCCCTCGGGCACCTGCTCCAGAAAGCAGCGGCAGATGGTGGTCTTGCCGGCACCGATCTCGCCCGACAGCAGCACAAAACCACCGCCGCCGCCGACGCCGTAGAGCAGATGGGCCAGGGCCTCGCGGTGGCGCTCGCTCATGAACAGGTAACGCGGATCGGGTGCGATCGAAAACGGTGGCTGCTGCAGGCCGAAAAATTGCACGTACATGGCCGCAGGATAGCCGGCCGGCCCAGGCCGCCAATCGGCCAAACAGTCAGCCTATCAAGCCGTCGGCACCGGGCCCGGTGCTGCGGTCGATTAGGCTGCCCGCTCGAACCACGCTGCATACACTGGCCTTGCGGCCTGCCTGTGACAGGGCGTGCCCGGCATCCACCACCCACCCGAGGAGTCCACCATGGTGAAGAAGCTTCATACATCGGCCGAGCAAAAACCTGCCGCCGCAGCCGGGCTGCTGGACAGCCAACTGGCGCAGACCGTCAAGGATTCGGCCCAGCAGATCTGGCTGGCCGGGCTGGGCGCTTTTGCCAAGGCCCAGGGCACTGGCGGCAAGGTGTTCGAGACGCTGATGAAAGAAGGCGTCAGCCTGCAGCGCAAGACCCAGGCGGCGGCCGGCGAGAAGATCGGCGAGAAGTTTGGCGACATGGCGGGCAAGATGAGCGCGATGGCCGGCGAGGTGGGCCACAAGGCCAACGCCCAGTGGGACAAGCTGGAGAGCATCTTCGAGGAGCGCACCGCGCGTGCGCTGGGCCGGCTGGGGGTGCCCAGCGCCAAGCAACTGGCAGCACTGGCCGCGCGGGTGGACGCGCTGGCAGCGGTGGTGGCCCGCTTGGGAGGGGCGACTGAGGGCGCCGCCAAGGTGCCCAAGTTCCGGCCTGGCAAGGCCCTGCGGGAGGCCGCCAACGCCGCGCCGCCGGTGCCGGTCAAGGCAGCGAGCAAACGCCGCCAGGCCGGCACCGCCGCCGTTCAGACTGAGGCCGCCGCCGTCAAACCCACGGCCCGCAAACGGATTGCCAAGCCAGCCAAAGCGGCCAAACCAGCCTGATGCCCGGCGCCGCTACAGGCCCCGGTCAAGCCCCGTAACGCGCCTCCAGGTGGGCCCGGTAGTGGGCCGGGTTCAGCACCTCACCGCTGGCGCGCACCGCCAGCTCATCGGTCGGCCAGCGGCTGGCGGCTTGCCAGATGTGGCGGTCGAGCCAGGCAAACACCGGCGACAGATCGCCCGCTGCGATGCGCTCATCCAGGTCGGGCATTTCGCGGCGCATCGCCGCAAACCACTGCGCGGCGTACATCGCGCCCAGGGTGTAGCAGGGGAAGTAGCCAAACATGGCCTCGGGCCAGTGCACGTCCTGCAGCGGCCCGTCGCGGTAATTGCCCCGGGTGTCTTGCCCCATCAGGCTGGCCATCTGCTCGTCCCACAGCGCGGGAACATCCTCAGGCTCGATCTCGGCTTCGATCAGCCGGCGCTCGATCTCATAGCGCAGCATCACATGCGGGGCATAGGTCAGCTCATCGGCATCGACCCGGATCAGGCCGGGCTGCACCCGGGTGAGCAAACGCTGCAGATTGGCCGGCTCAAAGGCTGGCTGGTGGCCAAAGTGCTGGCGGATCATCGGCAGCAGTTGCGCCACAAAGCCCGGATGGCGGCCCAGCTGCATCTCGAAGCTCAGGCTCTGGCTCTCGTGGATGCCCATCGAGCGGGCCAGTGACACCGGCTGGCCCAGCCAGGCGCGCGGCCGGTTCTGCTCGTAGCGGCCATGGCCGGTCTCGTGGATCGCGCCCAGCAGGCTGCCGAGAAAACCGGCGGTGTCGTAGCGGGTGGTCATGCGCACGTCCTCGGGCACGCCGCCGCAAAAAGGGTGGGTGGAGATGTCGAGCCGGCCGGCATTGAAGTCAAAACCCAGCCACTGCATCACCTGCACGCACAGCGCGCGCTGGCGCTCGATCGGGAACGGCCCCTCGGGCTGGATCACCCGCTCGCCCTGCTGGCGCGCCTGCACCCGCTGCAGCAGGCCGGGCAGCCACTGGCGCAGGTCGGCAAACAGCGGGTCGAGCTGGGCACAGCGCATGCCGGGCTCAAAGCGATCCATCAGCGCGTCGTAGGGCCGCAGGCCGCTGTGCTGGGACAGCAGCACGGCCTCTTCGCGCGCCACCGCCACCACCTCGCGGAAGTTGGGCAAGAAGCCGGCCCAGTCGTTGGCTGGGCGTTGGCTGCGCCAGGCATGCTCACAACGCGAGGTGGCGAGCTGGCTGCGCTGCACCAGCGCCTCGGGCAGGGCATTGGCGGCGCGCCACTCGCGGCCGATCTCGCGCAGATTGGCACGCTGGTGCTCGTCCAGCGGCTCATCGGCGGCACGCGCCATCAGGCCGGGCAGGCCGGGGTCGGTGCGCAACTGGTGCATCAGCATGGCCACCTCGGCCAGCGCGCCGGCACGGGCCCCGGCACCGGCCGCCGGCATCATCGCCGCCTGGTCCCAGTAGGCCATGGCCTGCAGGTGGTCCAGGTGGTGCAGGCGGGTGAAGGTGTGGGTCAGGCTGTCGTAGGACGGGGTCATGGCGGGAGTCATGGCAGCGTGGGTCATGGGCTTTGCCGCAGCGGCGGCCTGGGCAGTAGAAGCCCCGATTCTGGATGCGCCCGGCGGCGCTGACAGCCCCCCACAAGGCGGGATGTTGGGGGGCCTCAGCCGCCCATCCAGCGCGGCACCGCCTGCGGGAACACCCACAGCAGCGCCGCCGTCATCATCAGGTAGCGCAAGAACTTGCCGATGGCCATGTAGAACACGCAGGGCCAGAAGGGCAGCTTGAGCCAGCCGGCCAGCGCGCACAGCGGGTCGCCCACCACCGGCAGCCAGGACAGCAAGCACGCGCGGGCGCCGAAACGCTCGACCCAGGCCAGCGCCCGGCGCTGCGGCGCGCGGTGGGTGATGCGCTCATAGGCCTGCTCGGCGCCATAGCCCATCCACCAGGTGATCGCGCCGCCGACGGTGTTGCCCAGCGTGGCCACCCCGATTGCCGGCCAGAACAGCGAGGGGTTCAACTTGACCAGCCCAAACACCGCCGGCTCCGAGCCCAGCGGCAGCAGCGTGGCCGAGACCAGGGCCACCACAAACACCGTGCTCAGCCCGAACTTGGGCAGCGCCAGCGTGGCCAGCAGCGCCGCCAGATGCAACTCGATCCAGGCTTCCATCGGCCCATCATAGGCGGGCGGATGGTGGGCTGAGGGCGGGCTGATGGTCGGCTGACAGCGGGCTGGTGGCTATACTGCTGCCTCCTTTTTCAGCAGCACCTGCTGCGCCCCCACCCCCCCCGCCTTGCCCATGCAGATCGGCCCTTTCTCGCTGCCGAACCGGCTGTTTGTCGCCCCGATGGCCGGGGTGACCGACCGGCCGTTCCGCCAGTTGTGCCGGCGCCTGGGTGCGGGCTCTGCGGTGAGCGAGATGGTGACCTCGCGCAAGGACCTGTGGGCCTCGCTCAAGACCTCGCGCCGCACCGACCACAGCGGCGAGCCCGGCCCGATCGCGGTGCAGATCGCCGGCACCGATGCGGCCATGATGGCTGAAGGCGCGGCCTACAACATCGACCGCGGCGCGCAGATCATCGACATCAACATGGGCTGCCCGGCCAAGAAGGTGTGCAACAAATGGGCCGGCTCGGCCTTGATGCGCGACGAGCCGCTGGCGCTGGCCATCGTCGAGGCGGTGGTGGCGGTGTGCGCACCGCGCGGCGTGCCGGTGACGCTGAAGATGCGCACCGGCTGGTGCGCGGCCGAGCGCAATGCGGTGGCGCTGGCGCGGGCGGCCGAGAGCGCCGGGGTGGCGATGCTGACGGTGCACGGCCGCACCCGCGAGCAGGGCTACCAGGGCTTGGCCGAGTACGACACGGTGAGCGCCGTCAAGGCCGCCGTGCGGGTGCCGGTGGTGGCCAATGGCGACATCGATTCACCCGCCAAGGCCGCCCGGGTGCTGGCCTTGACCGGGGCGGATGCGCTGATGATCGGCCGCGCCGCGCAGGGCCGGCCCTGGATCTTTCGCGAGATCGCCCACCACCTGGCCAGCGGTGGCCTGCTGGCGCCACCGGCCACCCGCGAGGTGGGCGAGTGGCTGGTGGCCCATCTGCACGAGCACTATGGGCTCTACGGTGAATTCACCGGCGTGCGCAGCGCCCGCAAGCACATCGGCTGGGCGGTGCGCGGCCTGCCGGGCGGGCCCGCGCTGCGCGACCGCATGAACCTGCAGGAAGACGCGCAAGCCCAGGTGCTGGCCGTGGCCGGCTACTTTGACTGGCTGGCCGATCTGCATCCGCTGCTGCCCACGGCCACGGCCGCCAACGACGAGCTGCTGCAGCGACAAGCATGAGCCCGCGCGCGGTCGATCCGAAGGTTGCCCAATGACCAAGCGGGACATCGAAGCCTGCGTCCGCGACAGCCTGGAGCAGTACTTCAAGGACTTGCATGGCATCGAGCCGCATGCGCTGCACGCGATGGTGGTGGGGGCGGTCGAGCGGCCGATGCTGGAGGTGGTGATGAAGCACGCCGACGGCAACCAGAGCCGCGCCGCCGACTGGCTGGGCATCAACCGCAACACGCTGCGCCGCAAGCTGCTTGAGTACAAATTGATCGAGTAGCAGCCTGCTCAAACCGGCCTGCCCTTGCGCGGCCCCGCATCCCGCGCATCCCGATTTCCGAGAGCCCCCACCATGACCACCGCCCTGCTGTCCGTGTCCGACAAGACCGGCATCGTCGATTTCGCCCAGGCCCTGCACCAGCGTGGCATCCGGCTGCTGTCGACCGGCGGCACCGCCCGGCTGCTGGGCGCCGCCGGCTTGCCGGTGACCGAGGTGGCCGAGGTGACCGGCTTCCCCGAGATGCTGGACGGCCGGGTCAAGACCCTGCACCCGCGCATCCACGGCGGCCTGCTGGCGCGGCGCGACGTGCCGGCCCACATGGCCGCACTGGTTGAACACGGCATCGCGCCGATTGACCTGCTGGTGATCAACCTCTACCCCTTTGCCCAGGCCACCGCCCGGCCCGATTGCACGCTGGAAGATGCGATCGAGAACATCGACATCGGCGGCCCGGCGATGCTGCGCGCCGCCGCCAAGAACTGGGCCGATGTCGGCGTGGTGATCAACCCGGCCGACTACCCCCAGGTGCTGGCCGAGCTGGACGCCGGTGGCCTGAGCCGCAAGACCAAGTTCGGCCTGGCGCGGCAGGTGTTCGCCCACACCGCCGCCTACGACGGCATGATCAGCAACTACCTCAGCGCCCTGCAAGACGGCGCCGAGGACCATCCCGAAGCCGTGCCCCGGCGCAGCGACTACCCGGCGGTGTTCAACCTGCAGGTGGTCAAGACCCAGGACATGCGCTACGGCGAGAACCCGCACCAGAGCGCGGCCTTCTACCGCGAACACCAGCCGGCGCCGGGCACGCTGTCAGAGTGGCTGCAACTGCAGGGCAAGGCCTTGTCGTTCAACAACATCGCCGACGCCGACGCGGCCTGGGAATGCGTCAAGACTTTTGATGCCCCTTGCTGCGTGATCGTCAAGCATGCCAACCCCTGCGGCGTGGCGCTGGGCGCCAACCCGCTGGCGGCCTACACCAAGGCCCTCAAGACCGACCCGAACAGCGCCTTCGGCGGCATCATCGCCTTCAACCGGGCGCTGGACGGCGCCGCAGCGCAGGCGGTGGCCCAGCAGTTTGTCGAGGTAGTCATCGCCCCGGCCTTCAGCGCCGAGGCGCGCGCCGTCTTTGCCGCCAAGCCGAATGTGCGGCTGCTGGCAGTGCCGCTGTCCAAGACCGGCAATGCGCTGGATTTCAAGCGGGTGGGCGGCGGCCTGCTGCTGCAGTCCACCGACGCCCGCAATGTGGCCCCGGGCGAGTTGAAGGTGGTCAGCAGCCTGCAGCCCACGCCGCAGCAACTGGCCGACCTGATGTTCGCCTGGCAGGTGGCCAAGTTCGTCAAGAGCAATGCCATCGTGTTCTGCGCCGACGGCATGACGCTGGGGGTGGGCGCGGGGCAGATGAGCCGCATCGACTCGGCCCGCATCGCCAGCATCAAGGCCCAGAACGCCGGCCTGTCGCTGGCCGGCAGCGCGGTGGCCAGCGATGCTTTTTTCCCCTTCCGCGACGGCCTGGACGTGGTGGTGGATGCCGGCGCGGGCTGCGTGATCCAGCCCGGCGGGTCGATGCGCGACGCCGAGGTGATTGCCGCCGCCAATGAGCGCGGCATCGCAATGGTGTTCACCGGCATCCGCCACTTTCGGCATTGAGCGGCCCATGCGCCCGGGGCTGAACCGCCGCCAATTGCTGCACTCGGGCGCGCTGCTTGCGGCGCCGGGGCTGGCCGCCGAGCCTCAAGCCGCCGCAGCCTCTATCCAGACCGGCGTCTGGACCCACGCGATCAGCGCCTTTGGCCCGCCCAAGTACGGCGCCGATTTCCAGCATTTCGACTATGCCGACCCGGCCGCGCCCAAGGGCGGCTTGCTGCGCCTGTCCAACAGCGACCGGCGCAGCAGCTTCGACAAGTTCAACCCCTTCACCATCAAGGGCGTGGCGCAGGTCTCGTTCCTGATGCTGATGTTCGAGACCTTGTGCGACTTTGCGATGGACGAGGCCAAGGCCATGTACGGCCTGCTGGCCGAGGCCATCTACGTCGAGCCCGATCTGTCGGCGGTGAGCTTCCGGCTGCGCAGCAGCGTGCGTTTCTCCAACGGTGACCCGCTATTGCCCGAGGACGTGGTCGACAGCTTCAACCGCCTGAAGGGCAAGCTGGTGCGGCCCGAATACATCACGCCCCTGCAGGGCGCCAGCCGCGCGGTGGTGGTGGATGCGCGCACCGTGCGCTTTGACATCGCACCCGACGCCCGCAGCTTCAACACCATTTTCGAACTCGGCTACATGCGCGTTTTCTCGCGCAAATGGGGCGCGGGCAAGGCGCTGGCGGATGTGGTGGACGAGCGCCCCATTGCCACCGGCCCCTATGTGATCGCGGTGGCCGAGATGCCGAGCCGGCTGGAATACAAGCGCAACCCCGACTACTGGGCCCGCGATCTGCCGTTGCGCCGGGGTTTCTTCAACTTCGACCGCATCGCCTACCGGCTGTACAAGGACGACGAGGTGCGGCGCGAGGCCTTCAAGGCCGGTGAGTTCGACCTCTACCGCGAGATGACGCTGGGCCAGTACATCCGCACCCACCAGGGCCCGAAATGGCGTGACGGCCGCATCATCAAGCGCAGCTGGCCGGTGGCCACCGGCAGCATGCTGCAGGCGATTGACTTCAACCTGCGGCGGCCCCGGCTGCAAGACATCCGGGTGCGCGAGGCCATCATGCGGGCCTTTGATTTCGAGACGCCGGGCAACCGCACCCATTACTTCAAGCGGGCCAACAGCCTGTTCAACAAGACCGACTTTGCCGCCCAGGGCCTGCCCTCGCCGGCCGAGCTGGCCTTGCTGGAGCCCTTCCGCGCCGAGCTGCCCGCCAGCGTGTTCGGCCCGGCCTTCGAGGCGCCGCGCACCGACACCCACCCGCTGGCGTTGCGCGACAGCTTGAAGCGCGCCGCCCATCTGCTGGCCGAAGCCGGCTGGGCGGTGGCTGCCGACGGCGTGCTGCGCGACGCCAAGGGCCAGGCCTTCACGCTGGAGATGCTGGAGCCCAGCCGCGTGGGCCGCTACCCCGAGTTCGAACGCAACCTGCGGCGCCTGGGCATCCAGTACAGCGAGCGCCTGGTCGACTTTGCGCTCTACACCCGGCGCCTGGACGTCAAGGACTTCGACCTGATCATCATCGTCGAGGGCAAGTTCACGCTGCCCAACGCCGCCAACCTGCGCCAGATCTACCACAGCAGCGGCGCGGATCAAGAGGGCAGCCAGGCCTACCGCGGCGTCAAAAGCCGGGCGGTGGACGCGCTGCTCGACCGCATCGCCGAGGCCACCACGATGGACCAGCTACGCACCGCTGCGCGCGCGCTCGACCGGGTGGTGATGTGGAACCACTGGCAGATCCCGCAGTTGTACTCACCGGGCGAGAACAGCTCCTACTGGAACAAGTTTGGCATCCCGCCCGTCAAGCCCGGCAACTTCCAGCTCGACAGCATCCCCGACGAGCACAGCATGCCCTGGCCGCTGTGGACCTGGTGGGACAAGACGCTGGACAAGCGCCCGGCGCTGGCTGCCAACCCTGCCAAGGCTTAGGCCTGCCAGCCGATGCTCGCCTACATCCTCAAGCGCATCCTGCTGATGGTGCCCACGCTGCTGGGGGCGCTGACCATCACCTTCGTGGTGATGCAGTTCGTGCCCGGCGGCCCGGTCGAACAACTGATGGCCGAGGCCAGGGCCGGCGCCACGGCCGACGGCGGCGGTGGCGGCTACCGGGCCAGCCGTGATGTCGATGCCAAGCAGATTGCCGAGCTGAAAAAGCTCTACGGCTTCGATAAGCCGGTGCATGTGCGCTACGGCGAGATGCTGTGGAACTTCTCGCACTTCGATCTGGGCCGCAGCTTCATGCACAACAAGGACGTGTGGACCCTGATCAAGGAGAAGCTGCCGGTCTCGATGAGCCTGGGGCTGTGGGCCTTTTTGATCAGCTACCTGGTCTCGATCCCGCTGGGCAT
>JANLZT010000114.1:0-5226 GCA_031366465.1 Betaproteobacteria bacterium
GTCAGCAGCGTGGGCAGCGGCGCCACATCGGCGCTGGTGGGCGGCGGCAGGGCCGCCACCGATTGCTGCAGCGCCGGCAGGCGCTCGGCCACCAGCGCGGCGTGGTCGAGGTTGCGGGCCCGGCTGACGGCCCAACCCACCAGCATCACCACGCTGGCCAGCGCGATGCTGCCCATCACGCCGGCACGCAGCAGGCGGCGGCGGCGCTCGGCGGCGGGGTCGGTGCTGCCCAGGCCGCGCTCGGCAAACACCACATCGCGTAGCAAATGGTGCAGAAAGAAGCTCTTGCCGCGCCCGCCAGCCGCAGCGGCAGCCCGCGCGTCAATGCCGAAGGATCGGCCCAGCGCGCCCATCACCCGGTCGATGGGCGTGCCCTCTTGGGTGCCGCTGGTGAAGTAGACGCCGCGCACCAGCGGTGTGGATTCCAGCGCGCCACCGCCTTCGAAGACCTGGCGCAAGAAATCCCCCAGCACCGCTTGCAGGGCCGCGAACTCTTGTGGGAAGGCGAACATCGCACTGCGCTTTTGGACATCGCGCTCGCCCTCCAGCCGGTCTATCAGTTGCTCGACCAGGCGCTTTTGAAGTTGCTGGTAGAGCGCGGCAAAGCCGGGCAGGGGGTCGGCTGGACTGGGGGACGAACTGGTGGCTGAACTGGCTGGGAAAGTAAAACCCCAGACCTGGTCGCGCTCGTCCTTGGTGAGCGCCTCGAAGCTCTCGTTGAAGCCGCCGATCAGGTCGGCCTTGGTCACCATCACATAGACCGGCGCCCGCACCCCCAGCTTGGCTTGAAGCTCTTGTAGGCGGGCGCGCAGCTTGGCGGCGTGCTCGGCGCGCTCGGTGGCGGCTTGCTGCAGCAGGTCCTGGATGTTGATCGTCAGCAGCACGCCGTTGATGGGCTGGCGCGGCCGGGTTTTCTTGAGCAGCGCCAGGAAGTTGTCCCAGGCGCTGGCGTCCACCGCGCGGTCGCTCTCCTGGGTGGCGTAGCGGCCGGCGGTGTCAACCAGCACCGCATCCTGGGTGAACCACCATTCGCAGTTGCGGGTGCCGCCCACGCCTTGCACCGAGCCCTTGGCGGCGTCGCCCAGCAAGAACTGCAGCCCGGCGTTCATCAGCGCGGTGGTCTTGCCCGAGCCCGGCGCGCCGATGAAGATGTACCAGGGTAGCTCGTACAGGTATTGCCCGCCGCCCGACAGCGCGCCAAAGCCTGACTTGCCGCCGCTGCCCGTGCCCCCAGCCTTGAGCCGGGCCACCGCATCGCCAAAGCGCTGCGCCAGCAGGCGGGCCTCTTTGTCGCTGGCCGACGGGCCGCTGGCCATGCCGGCCAGCAGCGCGGCATTGGTCTTGCGCCGCTGCCAGGCGGCCCAGGCCAGCCTGGCGATCAACAGCGCCCACATCAGCAGCAGCAGCCCCACCCGCACGGCCACCGATTCGAGCGGCCGGGCGGCACCAATCGCCACCAGCGGGCCGATCCACCAAATCACAGCCGACAGGGCCAGCAAGCCGAGCGAGCCGATCACCAGCGGGCTCAGCAACCATTGCAGAAAACGCTTCATCGATGCCTCTGGGTTGGCGTACTAGTTCTGCGCTGCGGCGGTCAGCAGGATTTCGACCCGCCGGTTGCGGGCGCGGCCGTCGGCGCTGCCGTTGTCGGCCACCGGCTCGGTCTCGGCGCGGCCCTCGGCGGTCAGGCGCTCGGGCTTGACGGTGCCGGCCAGCAGGCTGCGCACGCTTTCGGCGCGCTCCTTGGACAGATGCCAGTTGGACGGGTAGCGCAGCGACCGGATCGGCTGGTTGTCGGTGTGGCCGCTGACCAGCACATGGCCCGGCACCTGGTTGAGCGCCGCTGCCACGCGGGTGAACAGCGGCTTGGCCCGGCCGGCCACGTCGGCGCTGCCGGGGTCGAACAAAGTGTCGCCCAGCACGGTGATGGTGGATCGGTCGGCGAGATCTTTGACCTGCACCAGGCCGGCGGCGATGTCGGGCTGCAGCAACTGGGCCAGCCGCGGCGGCGCGGCGACCGTGGGCGGCGGCGGGGGCGCCGGCTTGGCGGCCTTGGCATCCAGGCCTTGCAGCGTGCTGAAGCTGGCATCGGTCTGCATATTGAGCGAGAAGCGCAGCGCCACGAAGACCAGCAGCAGCCCCAGCCCGGCGCCGGCCGCGATCACCCACAGGGGGATGCCGTCGCGCAGCCGCCTGGGCGCGGCGGCGATGCCCACCCATTGGCTGGACAGCGATTTCTCGGCCGGGCCGGCCAGCCCGCGCAGCATCTGCGCCAGGCGGCCGCGCAGGTCATCAAGCTGGGCCCGGCCGTTGTCCAGCACCTTGTAGCGGCCCTCAAAGCCCAGTGACAGCGCCACGTAGACCAGCTCCAGCAAGCTGCGGTGCTGGGCCGGGTTCTCGGCCAGCCGGGTGAGCAGCTGGAAGACCTTCTCGCCGCCCCAGCCCTCGTTGTGGAACTGCACCAGCAGGCTCTGCGCCGACCAGGCCCCCGAGCCGCCCCAGGGCGTGTTGGCGGCGGCTTCGTCCAGCAAGGTGCACAGCACGTAGCGGGCGGCGATCACCTGGTCATTGGGCAGGCCTTGGGCCCGGGCGCCGGCCTCGAAGCGCCGCACGGATTCGGCCAGCGCGTCGCGCAGCGCCGCCGGGTTGGGGTGGCGCAGCATCGCCCGCAAGCGCTGGGCGGCCGCCAGCAAGGGTGCGGCGGCCTGCACCAGCGGGTTCAGGCTGGCGTAGGCGGGCAGATCACTGCCCTCGGGCACGCCAGCGGCCTGGTTGGGCATTGCCGGTGATGCGGGCGCGCCCGCCCAGCCGGTGGCGGCCGCAGCAGGCGCTGGCGCTGCGGCGGCGCCATCGGCCGGCCGCGCACCCCGGCCGGCGCTGGGCTTGATGATGGTGCGGTCGGACTCAAACGCCGCGAACGGGTTGGCCGGGGGGTCTTTGTCGCTCATCGGGGCCTTTCAAGCGCGGGCATGATCGAAATGCGCTCAGCCACGGATCGCCCAGAACTCGAGCGCCAGGCCGGGGAAATCACCGGCGATGTGCATCGCCAGGCCGCCCGAGGTTTCGAGCTGCTTCCACAGCTCATTGCCCCGGGTCTCCAGCTCGAAATAGGTGAAGCCGGCGTGGTAGGGGATCTGCCGGGGCGCCACCGGCATGGCGCGGATGGCGATGCCGGGCAGCTGCGATTGCACCAGCTCGCGCAGCCGCTCGGCCGGGCAGATCTTGACCTGGGTCGGGAAGCGCGCCCGCAGCAGCTCGCCCGGCATTTGCGCGTTGACAGCCAGCACGAAGCTGGCCGTGCGCTGCAACTCGACATCGCCAATGATCGCCACCCGCACCCCGTGCGCCCGCAACTGCAGATCGATGGGGATGGCGGTCTGCTCCAGCACCATCGACAGGGACTGGCGCAGATCGGCCATCACCGCGCGGAAGCAGCCGGCCAGGTCATCGTGGCGGTAGTCGGGGTAGGCCACCGGGCGGCGCAGGTCGCGGAAGGTCGACAGCTCGCCGGCCAGGCCCAGCAGCAGGTCGTACAGGCGCTCGGGGTGCAGCACTGGCAGGCGCTGCAGGTGCGCAAACAAAGGCTGGAAGCGGTTGACCACCTGCAGCAGCAGGAAGTCAGCGATCTCGCCCACGCCTGACCGGCCGGGCTGTGCCATCCGGCTGCCCAGCGCCTCGCCGCGCTGGTGCAGCATGCCGTGCACCTCGCGCAGATAGCCGTCCAGCACCGGGTGTGCCGGGGCATGCAGCATCGGTGCCACATAGCCGGTGTCGAGCACCACCCGGCCATCGGCGCGGCGCTCGATGATGCGGGCCACGCCGAGGGTGGCGTAGCCCTCGTTGGCATCGCGGGCCAGCATCAGGCGCAGGTTGAGTCGGCCGATCTGCAAGGGCGCCTCGCGCAGGCTGGTGGCATGGCTGTCGGCGACCTCGATGTTGCTGGCCCGAAAGCGCGGCGGCATGGCGGTCTCACCGGCCTCGACATCGCTCTCGGCCACCCCCGGGCGGGCCATCGCCACCGCCAGCACCAGCACCTGGTCGCGCGCATCGCCGGGCACTTCGAAGGCCGGCGGGGCGGGGTCGTCGCCGGGCACCGAGAACACCAGGCCATCGGGCAGCACGCCGCGCAGGTTGTTGACGACGATGCGGCCCTGCAGCAGCGCGGCGTCATCAACCTGCAGCGCCACAAAGCCCCAGGGCCAGGGCAAGCTCGGCGCCAGGCGGCCGTCCAACTGTCTGCCAAGGTAGCGGTCTTGCTGCTGGAAATGCTGGGGCTGGAGGAACATGCCCTCGGTCCACATCACCTTGTTGTGCCAAGTCATCGGGGCTTTGTTCCTGCGGCCATCGGGCCATCTGTGCGGGTGGGGCTGCGGGCGCGGTTGCGGGTGTGGATGAAGGCACCGCTGGCTGCCCTGACCGGGCGCGTCAACCCCATCGGGCGCCGGTCGAACGATACACGGGCACACCCCAGAAGTCACCCTGGCCCACCGGCGTGCAGACTCCTCCGTGTTGGGGATGTTGCGGGACGTAACTTGGCGGTAACATGCAAACTGCCAAATCATGCAGGGGGTTCCTCCTGCGTTTTGAGCGCCAAGCCCCGGTAGGCGGCGGGCCAGGTCAACGACCCGCGCCAAGGGCGCAATCGACGGTTGCTGAGTGACAGAGGTGCTGCTATGACACGTTTGATCAACCCCTTCAGGGCCACGCTGCTGGCCGCAGGCCTGCTGCTGGCATCAGGCTGGGCCCAGGCCGCCGATACCGTTGAAATGGGCCAGTCGGTGCTGGACGCCAAGACCGTCGCCGAGGGCTTGTTCCCCGAGGACGAATGTGAGCAGTTGAAGGCCGCCGGCTTCAAGTGCATGGGCTTCAAGCCCACCCTGCGTTATTCATTGCCGGCCACCTCGTTCAAGGTCGGCTCAGCCGATCTGCCCGACAGCCTCAAGCGCCAGTTGGAGGTGTTTGCCGATGTGCTCAAGGCGCGTCGCGGCACCGGCAAGGTGGTCCGCATCGAAGGCCATGCCGATGCCTCGGGCGTGGCGGCGGCCAACCTGGCGCTGTCGCAAAAGCGGGCCGAGGCGGTGCGTGAGTACCTGGTCGAAAAAGGTGCCGACCCGACCATGCTCACCCCGGTGGGCGTGGGTGCGAATGTGCCCAAGAACGTCAAGGACCCGTTTTCACCCGAAAACCGCCGCGTCGAGATCGGCCGCGCCGAAGCGCCACGGTGAA
>JANLZT010000143.1:0-4284 GCA_031366465.1 Betaproteobacteria bacterium
GCAATCCGGGCGGTCTGCGAGCCGCACTTTGACCGGCCGCTCAAGGACATCTCGCTGGGCCAGGTGCTGATGCGGCTGTTCCAGACCTCGCGCCGCTTCAATGTCGAGATCCAGCCCCAGCTGGTGCTGCTGCAGAAAACCCTGCTCAACATCGAGGGCCTGGGCCGCCAGCTCGACCCCGAGCTGGATTTGTGGCACACCGCCAAGCCGTTTCTGGAGCAGTGGATGTACCGGCAAGTGGGCTGGTCAGGCCTGGTCGAACGCTTCAAGAACGAGGCCCCGCGCTACGCCCAGTTGTTGCCCGAGCTGCCGCGCCTGGTGCACCAGGCCCTGCTGCGCGGCCGCGCGCCCGATGCCGCCACGCTGGCCCTGCTGGCCGAGCAACGCCGCACCAACCGGCTGTTGCAGGCGGTGCTGTATGCGGCGGTGGGCTTTGTGGCGGGGCTGCTGGTCACCCAATTGATGAGCCGTTGGCCTGTCACCTGAACACCACCATGAACACCACCCTGATCGTCTTTGTCGTGATCTACCTGTTGGCCACCCTGGGCCTGGGGCTGTGGGCCGGCACCCGCATCAAGAACTCCACCGACTTTGCGATTGCCGGGCGCCGCCTGCCGCTGGTGATGGTGATCACCACCACCTTCGCCACCTGGTTCGGCGCCGAGACGGTGATGGGCATCCCGGCCAAGTTTGTCCAAGGTGGCCTGAACGCCATCGTCGAAGACCCGTTCGGCGCCGGCACCTGCCTGATCCTGGTCGGCCTGTTCTTTGCCACCAAGCTCTACAAGCTCAACCTGCTGACCATCGGTGACTATTACCGCCAGCGCTATGGCCAGGGCATCGAGGTGTTCTGCTCGGCCGCCATCATCCTTAGCTACCTGGGCTGGGTGGCGGCGCAGATCACCGCGCTGGGCCTGGTCTTCAATGTGCTGACCGTTGGTTCGATGAGCGAGACCACCGGCATGGTGGTGGGCACGCTGGCGGTGCTGGTCTATGTGGTGGTGGGCGGCTTCCTGGCGGTGGCCTGGACCGATTTCATCCAGATGATCGTGCTGGTGGTCGGCATGAGCGTGATCGCGGTGTTCTCGGCCGACCTGGCCGGCGGCGCCGGGGTGGTGCTGGCCAAGATCGGCTCGCAAGACCTGTGGCGCTTCTGGCCCGAGCCCAGCTTCAAGGACGTGGCCTTCTTTCTAGGCGCCGGCCTGACCATGATGCTGGGCAGCATCCCGCAGCAAGATGTCTACCAGCGTGTGATGTCGGCCAAGGACGCGCGCACCGCCCGCAACGGCGCGGTGATCGGCGGCGCCAGCTACATCCTGTTCGCCTTTGTGCCGATGTTCATCGTCGCCAGCGCGGTGGTGGTGATGGGCGAGCAGGCGCTGGCCATCGCCAAAGATGATTACCAGCGCCTGTTGCCCACCTTTGTGATGAGCAAGATGCCGCTGGCGATGCAGATCCTGTTCTTCGGTGCCTTGCTGTCGGCCATCAAGAGCACCTCATCGGCCACGCTGCTGGCGCCGTCCACCAGCTTTGTCGAGAACATCCTCAAAAACCTGCGCCCGCGGATGGGCGACCGCCAGCAACTGCGGGCCATGCGCTGGTCCATCGTGGCCTTTGCCGGCCTGGTGCTGGCCTATGCCATCGCGATGAAGGGCACGCCGATCTTCGACCTGGTGTCGTCGGCCTACCAGGTGACGCTGGTGGGCGCCTTTGTGCCGCTGGTCACCGGCCTGTATTGGCGGCGCGCGAGCACCCAGGGGGCGATTGTCTCGGTGGTGGCCGGCATAGCAGTGTGGTTGCTGTTCATGCCCCAGGTGAGTGCCCTGGGGGCGGCCTTCCCGGGGCAGTTGGCAGGCTTGATCGCGGCGGCGGTGGGCATGGTGGCGGGGTCGCTGGCACCGCAATGGCTGCGGCAGCGGCATGAAGCCGACCATCACACGCGGGGCTTGAACGCCTGAGCTTGCCGCGGCCTGGGCGGCTGTACGGGCGGCGGTCCGAGCGGCGGTCCGAGCGGCGGTCCGGGCGCCCAAGGGTCGTCGTGCGGGCCTGCGCAAGGCCGGCGCCGTATAATTTTGGGTTTTGCGTCAAAGGTTACGCCATGCCGATCTACGCTTATCGCTGCGCAGCCTGCGGCCATGCCAGGGACGTGCTGCAAAAGATGTCCGATCCGCTGCTCAGCACCTGCCCGGCCTGCGGTGCCGAGGCCTTCACCAAGCAGGTGACGGCCGCCGGCTTCCAGCTCAAGGGCTCGGGCTGGTATGCCACCGACTTCAAGAGCAGTGGTGCGGCGCCTGCGCCGGCCACCCCGCCCGAGGGCCAGGACAAGCCGGCCGGTGCCGACAAATCCGACAAATCCGACGCTGCCGACAAATCTGGTGACAAGCCAGCCGACAAATCCGGCGACAAGGCTGGCGACAAGAGCAGCGCCACGCTGGCTGCGGCAGCGGGCGCGACGCCGCCGGCCAGCAAGGCCCCTGCCGCTGGCGGTGGCGCGGCCCCTGCAGCCACCGCGCCGTGAGCCGGCGCCAGCCCCCTTTGCCGCATCTGCCGAGAAAGCCCATCGCGTGAGAAAGTACATCATCGCCGGCCTGCTGGTCTGGCTGCCGCTGGCCATCACCATCTGGGTGCTGCTGTGGCTGCTGGGGCTGATGGACGGCATGTTCTCGTGGCTGCTGACGCTGACCCAGGCGGTGTTGCCGGCCGGCGCCGAGGCCTTCATCGAGTCGCTGCGCCACATCCCCGGCCTGAGCGTGCTGGTGATGGTGGCGATGATGCTGACCACCGGGGTCTTCGTCACCAACATCTTCGGCCAGTGGTGGATGCGCCAGTGGGACCGGATGATGTCGCGCATCCCCATCGTCAATGCCATCTACAGCTCGGTCAAGCAGGTCTCGGACACCCTGTTTTCCAGCAGCGGCAATGCCTTTCGCGAGGCGGTGCTGGTGCAATACCCGCATGCCGGCTCGTGGACCATCGCCTTTGTCACCGGCAAGCCCAACGGCGAGGTGGCCGCCCACCTGGCGGGAGAGCATGTCAGCCTGTACGTGCCCACCACGCCCAACCCGACCTCGGGATTTTTCTTGATCATGCCGCGCAGCCAGTTGCGGCCGCTGCAGATGAGCGTGGACCAGGCGCTCAAGTACATCATCTCGATGGGCGTGGTGGCGCCGCCGCCACCTGTGCCGCCGGCACCGCTGCCCGTCACCGGCAATGCCGGCAGCACCGCCAGCATCGGCAACCACGGCCGAAATTGACGGGGCCGGGCGCGCCTGGCGCGGCGCCTGGTCCTGAGGGTGGCTCACCCACCCCGTTCACGCCAGCTTGACCCCCCTTCTTGCGGCCGGTGTGCGCTTTGCGTGATGCACCCGCCCTGCCCACGACAAGCTTTTGGAGCACCTCATGAGAACCACTTACTGCGGCCTGGTCAGCGAAGCGCTGCTGGGCCAGACCGTCACCTTGATGGGTTGGGCGCAGCGCCGCCGCGACCATGGCGGCGTGATCTTCATCGACCTGCGCGACCGCGAGGGCCTGGTGCAGATCGTCTGCGACCCGGACCGCGCCGAGATGTTCAAGGTCGCCGAGGACATCCGCAACGAGTTCTGCCTGAAGGTCATCGGCCGGGTGCGTGCCCGCCCGCCCGGCACCGAAAACAGCAACCTGGTCAGCGGCAAGATCGAGGTGCTGGCGCTGGAACTCGAAGTGCTCAACCCCAGCGTGACGCCGGTGTTCCAGCTCGACGACGACAACCTGTCGGAGACGGTGCGGCTGACGCACCGGGTGCTGGATTTGCGCCGGCCGCAGATGCAGAAGAACCTGATGCTGCGCTACCGCGTGGCCATCGAGGTGCGCAAGTTCCTGGACGAGCAGGGCTTCATCGACATCGAGACACCGATGTTGACCAAGAGCACGCCCGAGGGCGCGCGCGACTACCTGGTGCCCAGCCGGGTGCATGACGGCGCCTTCTTCGCGCTGCCGCAATCGCCGCAGCTCTTCAAGCAGTTGCTGATGGTGGCCGGCTTTGATCGCTACTACCAGATCGTCAAATGCTTCCGCGACGAAGACCTGCGCGCCGACCGCCAGCCCGAGTTCACCCAGATCGACATCGAGACCAGCTTCCTGGACGAGACCGAGATCCGGGCCATCACCGAGGCCATGATCCGCACCGTGTTCCGCAAGACCATGGCGGTGGAGCTGCCGGTCTACGTCGAGATGACCTATGCCGAGGCGATGCACCGCTATGGCTCGGACAAGCCCGACCTGCGCGTCAAGCTTGAATTTACCGAG
>JANLZT010000202.1:0-4096 GCA_031366465.1 Betaproteobacteria bacterium
CGGGTAGGTGTGCAGCCAGACCTCGCCCCGTGCGTCGGTGATGCCTTGGGCCAGCAGTTGTTCATCCAGCCAGGCCAGGCAGTCGCCGCGGCCGTCGCCGTGGTCGGCATCGTGAAAGCTGACCCAGCCGCCCAGGTTGCGCCGCAAGCTGGGGTTGGGCGTGTGGCGCAACGCGCGCATCGGCAGCAGCAGGAACCAGGTCGGGTAGTCGAAGGCATGCACCACCGGGCGCAGCCGCAGGTGGCGCACCCGGCCGATGCCTAGCTGGGCGCGCGGCGGGCCATCGGCCAGCGGGGCGTCGCTCATGCTGCGCTGCGAGTGGGCAAGGCGGCAGCGGCACGCTGGTCGGCCCAGCGCTGGCGCACGGCGGCGGCGGCGGCCAGGCCCGACTGCAAGCCGTCCTCGTGGAAGCCATAGCGCGTCCAGGCGCCGGCAAACCAGACCCCCGCCACACCTTGCAGGCCGGCCACCCGGGCTTGGGCCGCCATGGCCGCGTTGTCGAACACCGGGTGGGCATAGTCGAACTCGGCCTGCACGCTGTGGGCATCGGGCGCGCGCAGCGGGTTGAGCGAGACCAGCACGGGGCTGCGCCAGGGCAGCGGCTGCAGCCGGTTGAGCAGGTAGTGCAGGCAGGTTTTAGTCTGCGCCGGCCCGGCGCTCGCGTTGCCCTCGTAGTTCCAGGCCGCCCAGGCCTTGCGGCGCTGGGGCAGCAGGCTGGCGTCGGTGTGCAGCACCGCCCGGTTGCGCTGGTAGCGGATGGCGCCCAGTACCGCGCGCTCATCGGCGCTGGCTTGCGCGCCCAGCAGGGCCAGGCTTTGGTCCGAGTGGCCGGCCAGGATCACCTGGTCAAAGTGCTCGCTGCCGGCATCGGTATCGAGCCAGACGCCGGCTGACGCACTGCCCGGCGGCAGCCGCCGCAAGGCCCGCACGGGGCTGTTCAGGCGCGCGTCCGGGATGCCCGCCAGCAGGCGCTGGACGTACTCGCGCGAGCCCCCCGCCACCGTGTACCACTGCGGCCGCTGGCGGATGCGCAGCAGGCCGTGGTTGTGGCAGAAGCGGATCATCGTGGCCACCGGGAATTGCAGCATCTGGTCGCTGGGGCAGCTCCAGATGCAGCCCAGCATCGGCAACAGATACCAGTCGCGAAAGGCGGCTGAAAAGCGCTGCTGGCCCAGGAACTGCTCGATAGTCTGCTGCGGCCCGGCGTCGGCATCAGTCTGGGCCCGGGCCATCCGTGTGCACAGCCGGTTGAAGCGCAACAGGTCCGCCAGCATGCCCAGAAAGCTTGGGCGCAGCAGGTTGCGGCGCTGGGCGAACACGCTGTCAAGGCTGCAGCCGCTCCAGGCCAGGCCGGTCGCGGGCAGTTGCACCGAGAACGACATCTCAGCCATGGCCACGGGTACGGCGAGCTGCTCGAACAGCTTGACCAACTGCGGGTAGGTGGCGTGGTTGAACACCAGGAAGCCGGTGTCCACCCCATGCGTGATGCCGTCCAGCGTCAAATCGACGGTGTGGGCATGGCCGCCAAAGTGGCGATCAGCTTCGAACAGCACCACATCGGCATCCGGTGCCAGCCGCCAGGCTGCGGCCAGGCCCGAGATGCCCGAGCCCACCACCGCCACGCGCGGGCGGCCGGTGGGCATCATGGCCAGGCCCGGCATGCGGGCTGGGCAGAAAAAAGCGCCGTGCAGCGCCCCGAGACCAACGAGGGAGGGAGGGAGGAGGAGGAGATGGGCCTCGGGATTTCAGTCCGGAAATCCGAAAGGCTGCACGGCATCAAACTTGTGGGGCGGGTGGTGCTGCCATCACGGCACAGCGCCTTGTCCCTTGAGGAGGTTTTCGGCCACCAGACCCAGACATTGAGCGGCCACCTGTGCAATGGTTCCGGACTTTGCAAAGCCGGGTCTGATTTTTGAGGCATCGGTGGGACGGGCATAGTCAGGGGCTGGCACGGGCGGTGGGGGCTGCAAAGCTGGCGTCTGAGCAGGTCGCAATGAACCTGTTGGTAAAAGTATGACTGAGCAGTATTATTCCGCCTTGATAGGTTTTGATTGGCCTCAAAGCTGCCAAGGTCATTGAGGTCGGCGGCCCCTGCCCAGCGCCGGCTGTGTCGCCCGAGCGGGGCCCGCGCCCGACAGGCTCCTAGAATTGGCCCCAAGCCCTGGAAGGATCCCGATGCTCTACCCCGAACTCTTCAAGCAGCTCGAAGCCGTGCGTTGGAACATGGACACCGACATCGCGTGGGCCGATTTCGACGCCAGCAAGCTCACCGAGGCCCAGGCCCAGACCATCAAGATGAACGCCATCACCGAGTGGGCGGCGTTGCCGGCCACCGAGATGTTCTTGCGCGACAACCGCGACGACAGCGATTTCTCGGCCTTCATGAGCGTCTGGTTCTTCGAGGAGCAGAAGCACTCGCTGGTGCTGATGGAGTACCTGCGGCGCTTCCGGCCCGACCTGGCGCCCACCGAGGCCGAGTTGCACGAGGTGCGCTTCGAGTTCGACCCCGCGCCCGCGCTGGAGACCCTGATGCTGCATTTCTGCGGCGAGGTGCGGCTCAACCACTGGTACCGGCGCGCCGCCGAGTGGCACACCGAGCCGGTGATCCGCCAGATCTACGAGACCCTGGCCCGCGACGAGGCCCGCCACGGCGGGGCCTACCTGCGCTACATGAAGCGGGCGCTGACCAAGTTTGGCGACGAGGCGCGCGCGGCATTCGCCAAGGTGGGCGTGCTGATGGCCAGCGCGCGCCGCACCGCGCAGGCGCTGCACCCGACCAATCTGCATGTCAACGCAGCGCTGTTCCCGCGCGACACGGTGCAAAGCCGGATGCCTGACCCGGCCTGGCTGGAGCACTGGCTGGACAAGCAGATCCAGTTCGACAGCGTCTGGGAGACCAAGGTGGTCGAGCGCATCCTGCACAACATGAGCCTGCTGATGGAGCGCAGCTTTGCCAGCGTGCAAGAGTTGAACCGCTTCCGCAAGGAGGTGACCTTGCGCCTGGCTGCAGCGGCCAAGCTGGCTGCGGCTGGGTCGCAGCCGGCTTGACCTGGCTTGCGGTCGGTGCCGCTCAGGCCGGCTTGGCGGCGGCCGCCAACCGCTCGGTGTCGGCCTTGCGATCAGCCGCCACCCGGATCGCGCTGGGGCGCTGGGCGATCAGCGCGGCATAGGCCTTCCAGTCGATGCCGGCGGCGGCCAGCAGGTCCTCGCCCAGCACGCTCTTGGTCGACATCGCCACCAGCGGCAGGCTGACCCAGGCCGCGCAGTCGGCGGCGCTGAACACATCGCCCGCCACATAGGGCGAGAACTTGGCCAGGCGCTTGAAGGCCGGGATGCTCTTGGCCAGCAGCGTGCGGGCGCGGTCCTTGACAGCGTCGCTGACGCTGCCGCCAAAAAAGGCTTGTTTGTACCACTCGCGCGCCACCAGATCGAGGTGCAGGTCGATGAAGGTGCACAGCTCGCGCACTTTGGCGGCGGCAAACGGGTCGGCCGGCAGCAGCGGCACTGCCGGGTAGGCGGCCTCGAGGTAGTCCACCATCACCTGGCTTTCACACAGCGTGCCCTGCGCGGTGCGCAAAAAAGGCACTTTTCCCAGCGGCGTGGCGCTGAGCACGCTCTCCTCGGTGCTGCCGGTCAGCACCCGCTCTTCGGTGAAGGGGATGCCTTTTTCCAGCAGGGCCAGCTTGACCTTGTTGTAGTAATTTGAGACGGAAAAGCCGCAGAGCGTGATCATGGTGGGGTCTCCAGTGAGGGGCGTCGCGCAGTCTAGGTGGGCGGCTCATGGAGCGCGATTCGCCGAGGTGACAGCGGCCGGGCGTGCAAGATCAGCGCCGCCCCCCACGCCGCAGATCAGCGCGCACAGCCAGCCGGCGGCCACGCCGCTGGCATGGGCCAGCGGGGCGATGGCCAGGTCCCAGCCGGGCACCAGGCGCAGCGGGCCCCGCCAGGGTGCTTCCAGCCACAGCTTGAGCAGCAAGCCCAGCGCCAGCGCCGCGCCGATCGCCCGGCGCCGGCCTCGATCACCGCGCAGCAGTTGCCAGGCGGCCACCGCCACCGCCGCATGCAGCACGCCCGAGAGGCCGCCGTAGCGGGCCAG
>JANLZT010000541.1:0-8434 GCA_031366465.1 Betaproteobacteria bacterium
GCGGGTGATAGAGCGAAGATTCATCGTGTCTCCGGTGGTGCGGGCTGGCTGGGTGTCAAGGCTGGGCGGCATCAAATTCTTAGCAAGATTCATGCAGGTAGACCTTGGGCGCCGCAGTTTTACACAGGCTGCGGTCGTGGATGGCGCTGACCTGGCAGCGGACGGGTGCCAATTTGTGCTGGGTCAGCGTGGATCGGGACGGTGGTGGGCCGAGACATCCAACACAAATATCTGGATACGGCTTCGATCCTCGGGTTGCAAGGTCTCTTCCAGCAGGCGGGCCAGGACCGTCGGGTTGGGCACGGGCAGTCGTGCTGGATGTGGTTTGACGCGCTCGGCATTGCCGGGCCCGAACCACAGCACCAGGTAGATGCCGTAGCCCTGGGCCGCCGGGTCCTGGGCATAACGGTCGATCAGCTGGGCGCGCATGGCGGTCCACAGATCAGGGTGGAAAGCGCGTTTGATCTCGATCGGGACCAAGCTGCGTTGGCCGTTGGCTACGCATGTGACCTGCAAGTCGCAGCGCGACTCATCGACCTTGGTTTGTTCTGGCGTGATTTCGATGGTCTGTCGTGTGAGGTTGGCTCGCAGCAGTGGCAGGATCACGTTGCGACAGTCGTTTTCGTCTTTGGGCTGGATGGCGCCCTTGTCCCACCAGAACTGGGTCCAAAGCTGGGCGTCGCCGCCCCGAATCTCCTGCGCCAGCGCGTCCAGTTGGTCAAGCATCAGCGCTTGCAGGTCTGCGACGCTGGCTGGTCCCCGGTTGGCCAGCATCTGCGTTACGGCAGCTGCGCTGGCTGGCTGGTACTGGCTGTCGCGGGTGACCGCGCGCTGCTGGTAGCGCAGGGCGCGCAAGCGCTTGTGCCATGCGGCCAGCCTGTCGTCGGCCAGCCAGGCGTCCAGCGCATCTGTCCCGTCGGTACCAACGCGCGCCGCCAGGCGGTTCAGCCAGCCGGTCACGGCGTCACGCGGAAAGTCTTCCGGCTGCACACGCCGCGCGAGCCGTCGCCACAGCGTGGATTGCGTTGGCAGCGGCAGTCGTTCGAGTTGATGGCTCAAGCCCGGCAGGCTGGCCAGGGCCAGCAACTCATCACAGGCCGCATCGGATCGATCCAGTTCGGCCTGCAAGCCTTGTAGGGCTTTCGGCAGCCGCAGTGCCACTTGAACCGCCAACCAGTGCACGCGCTGTGCCGCCGCCAAGCTGCGCGAGGCCAGCTTCTGAGCTGCCAGTAGTTTGAGATCGTCGTCCAGAAGGTAAGCCCAGGCGGCATCGTGAATATGCCGGCGCACCTGGGCCTGCGCGGTCGTGTTGCGGGTCGGCCAGGCCTGCAACAGCGGCAGCATGATCCGGGCCGTGATCGGTGCGAAGTTGGCATCCTGGCCAAGACGGTGCCAGCCGTTCAGATAGGAATGGCCTGCCCGCAGCCGGCCCGTGGCGTAACGCAGATAAGCGTCGGCAACCAGATCGGGCCGGTCGTTGATGAGCGTCTCAAGCCAGGGTGGATCGTCTTGGGAAACGCCGGTCAGATGGAATGCCAGGAGACGGCTTGCGATTGGATCAGGCCATTGAGTTGCAGCCAATGAGTCATCGCCGTGTTGCAAGTTTGCGCCGATCAGGCAGGCACCCGATATGGCGTATCGCTTGCCCTGGTTCTCCAAACGCAAGATGTCGCCAACGTCTGGCAAATCAGCTTGCAGGTGCGCAAGACGCATGGCGGCGTCTGCCTGCTTGATGAGATTGCTGTCGTCTGCAAAAAAAAGCGCCAGCCGAGCTTCAGGTGTTTTGCCTGGGATGTCTATGAACTGACCCAGATAGACAGCGGCCAATTGACTGAACAGGCCCTTCGGTGTTGGCTCACGGGCTGTGAGCCAGGATTGGGCACGGTAGGGTTGCAGCCACTGTTCCCGACGTGCTTCAAATTGGGCTTGCCGCAACGCCTTGCTTGCAAGTTGGTCGGTTTGCCACCGGTTGCCGTCGATATCGCAGCTGAGTTCAGCTTCTTTCCAGGCGATGACCTCAGGATATGGCACCGCGACATCGGCGCACCATGCTTCGATCAACTCCAAGCTCAATCCATCATTCGCCTGATCTTTGAACAAGCAACTCAGTGCGCGGCGCAAGGCAAAGCGAATCACTTCGGGTTGGCTTGAATTGCCGGCTTGATGCAGCAGCCACAGCCCCAGGTCTTTGGGCGGCGCAGCCCACAACAGACGATCATCCAAGCTGTTGAAGTACCGTCTGCTTGCAGCCTCGTCTCCGTCCGGCGCCTGCAAGATCAAGTGCCAGAACAAAGCCTTGTAGACGCCAGGCCGGTCGCTCAGCCAACCGGATAGCGCCACCTTGTGTTCGCGCTCCCAGTGATCCCAACGCAACCAGTCACCGTCGGGTGCCAGCGGCAGCGACAACCAATCGCGCAATTGGGTCGGTGTTGCCGCGTCACCGTGAACCTGCAGCAAGCGCAGCAGCAAGCGAGGTGTGCAGGTGTCCGGACCATAGGCTGCGCGGGTATCCTGCGTTCGCAGCACCTTGAGCAAGGCCTGCGCGGTGGCGGGCAACATCGAATCCGGCGTGGCAATGGCTATCCGGTCACCCCATTCGAAAGCCCAGTCGATAGTGTCGTTGGCATCGGGCGGCGCTACGTACTGAAACGCCTCGGCAGGGCTGAGGGCGGCGGGGTACAAATGGCCGACAAGGCGTTGCAGCAAACGGTCCGGCCGAGGAATTTGCTGGCCCAGGTGCGCAAGCAGTTCGAGACTTTTTTTTGGATCGTCCGCCTCGACCTTCATCCAGGTTCGCAATGCAGTGTCTCGCAGGTCCATGGGGTAGCTGTCGTCACCAACCATGGACTCCAGACGTTGTGCCAGACCCAGAAGCGTCTTGGCCGCGTCAAGGATGTCCAGCGCGAAGTCAAGCAGCGCCAGGTGCGCGTCACTCCTGTCTGTGGAGTTCATCAAGCCGGCCATGTAGGGCGCCATGTCCGGGCTTGCCAGGGCCGCATTGGGCATGGCTTGCCAATGGCCCATGCGGAAGTGCTCGGTTTGTTCTGCCTCCCACGCCAGACCTTCGAACACCTGCTGACGGTGGCGTTGCGAGAACGCCTGCGCATCGCCGTACAAGGCCACGCCCAGCGGATCAGCCGCAATGAAGTCGCTGCGGTGCGCGTCACACAAGGTGGCAAGCCAGGCGTTCAAACCCCGCAGCGACGACACCACGCGGCCGTCCACGCAGGTCATTGCCAGCACCCGCCGCACCGACAGGCCGCCGTGTAAACGACTACAAAGATAATTTGCAGCAAGGTACTCGGCCACGGTGCGGTGCGCTGGTTCCATCTCCCTGTCGGCGCCCACCCGGGCACTGAACAGGCGGCTGGCCAATGCGGCCTGCAGCGCCACTGAGGACACGCGCAAGACTGGAGGCCGCGCCGTCCAGGCAAGCACATCGCTCGAAAGCGGCCCCTCGCCATAGCCCACGGCACCCACTGCGCTGAGCAGCAGCACTGCGCACAGTGCGCCGGCAGCGTCCAGCAGCTCGTCGTCCGGCGGCCGCTCGCGCTTGGTTCTGGCAGCGTGTTCCCGGTTGTCTTCCTTGACCAGTGCTTGGCAAGCAAGGCGATACACGTCCTGTTTCGACCGCAGCAGGCCCGATTGCCGCTTGGCCTTGACCAGCAACTTGGCCGTGTTCGGATTGGCCAGCAAAGCGTCCAAGCCCAGCTCACGGGCCCAGTGGACAAACGCGGCTGGATCGGCCTCGCCTTCGTGGCTGATCAAGGTGTTCAGATCCTGCTCATCGAAGGGCAGCAGGGTGGCAACCGTCAGCCCACCTGCAGGCAGAATAGATTCAAAGCTGGCGCGGTCACTGTCGCCATACCAATCCATTTCGCGGCATGACAAGCGAAATCGCCGCACACCTTGTTCTCTCAACCGTTGCAGCAGGGTATTGACCGGCGTGAATTGATCACCTCCACCCGCGCGGGCTTCGTCCAGCGCGTCGATGAAGGCAATCCCGTTGTCGGGTAGTCTTTCGCCTTGCAACAAACTCACGGCGCGCAGGTATTTGTCGCGGCTGTTGATGCAGGATTCATGCCACAGGGCAGTGCTTTTGCCCGCGCCAGGATCGCCCAGCAGCACATAAGCGGGTTCGTCACGCAGTTGTGCGAGAAGTAGTTCTCTGGGCTTGTCATCAAATTGGCCAGAGCCACTGAGCACCCGCACTCGCCGCTCAATGTAGAACTCGGCCATTGCGGTGACCGCTTGTTTGAGCATGTGGATCACCCCACCCAGTGCGCCGCCGGATACGCCAAAAATTCACCCAGTTCGATGCCGTCCTCACCCACCACATGGGTGTTGCAAGCGCCAAAGCGCTGTTGAAACTCGCGCAGCCCGCGACGCGCGGCGCGCGGCTTGCCGGTCTTGACTTCGATGGCCGCCAGGCGCCCGCGATGGCTGACCACAAAGTCCACCTCATGCGGGCTTTCGTTCCAGTATTGCAGTTCGAATTCGCTGTCTCCGGTGTTCATCAAGTGGGCGCCAACCGCGCTTTCGGCCAACCGGCCCCAGTGGTGGGGGTTGGCCAGCACTTGCGCATAGCTCCACGGATCGCAGGCGCTTTGCAGCGCAGTGTTGAGCACCTGCAGCTTGGGCTTTGAGGCCCGCTGGCGAATGCTTTGTGGCGAGTGTTTGAACAGCGCCGTCAGCAGGCCGGCGTTCTCCAGCAAGCGCAGATAGCCGGTCAGGGTGGTGGTGTTGCCTGCATCCTGCAGGCTGCCCACCAGCTTGGTCAGCGCGACGATCTGGCCGGAGTACTGGCAGCCCAGTTCAAACAACTGGCGCATCAGCGCGGGCTTGTCGACCCGGGCCATTTGCAACACGTCGCGGTCGATGCTGGGGCTGATCAGGCTGTCACGCACATAGGCACGCCAGCGTTGCTCGTCCCGCCGCAGCGTGGCGGCGTAGGGGTAGCCACCAAAGTACAGGTACTCCTGCAGCGTCAGGCCAAAAGCCTCGTGCATCTCGTCGAGCGACCAGTGCGCCATGCGGATGAGCTCGAACCGGCCCATCAGGCTTTCCGACAGGCCTTGCTGAACCAGCATTGGCGCTGAACCGAGCAGCACCACATGCATGGGGACACCGGTGGCGGTCGAGTTGTCCCACAGGCCTTTGACCAAGGCCGGCCAGCCGCTGACTTTTTGAACCTCGTCGATGACCAGCACGAATTGCGGGGCCTGAGCGTCGTGGCGCAGGCCCTGGATCGCGGCAAATACCCTGGCCGCCGCGCTGGCGCGGGCCCAACAAGCCACCAACCAGGCCGCATCGGCCCGCCGGCTCGGCAAGAAGGTGGTGCCGAACTGCGCTGTGCCGGGGTCTGGGGTGGCGCTGTCAACCGGGCCGGTGTCGACCGGGTTGTCGGCGTCCACAAACCAATGGCTCGCCGGGAACTGGCGGTCTGCCAGCACCTGCCGCACCATGGTGGTCTTGCCCACTTGCCTGGGCCCGACGACCACCCAGAGCTTCTTCGGCGGCTCCGAGAGCCGCAGGCTCAGCGTGTCGGCGGCAGAGCGACGGAAAACCATTGGTGCATGATATGAGTAAATTTACTCAATAACAACATGTGATGGCAACGAGTGGCCCAATGGGCCAGTTGTCCAGCGCGGTGCAAGGCGAAAAACGCGCCCTCAATCAATCACCTCCGGCCAATCGGTGTGGAACCACTCGCCGGCCGGTTTGTCGATGCGCTCATAGGTGTGGGCGCCAAAGAAGTCGCGCTGGGCCTGCAGCAAATTGGCGCTCAGGCGGGCGGTGCGCAGGCTGTCAAAGTAGGCCAGTGATGCGCCAAAGGCCGGCACGGGGATGCCTTGGGCCACCGCCAGCGCCACCACCTGGCGCCAGGCCGGCTGGCTGCGGTTGAGCACCTCGCGGAAAAAAGGCGCCAGCATCAGATTGCCCAGTCCGGGGTCGGCGGCATAGGCCTCGCTGATGCGGTTGAGAAAGCGCGCCCGGATGATGCAGCCGCCGCGCCAGATGCTGGCAATGGCGCCCAGGTCGAGGGCCCAGGCCTTTTTGTCGCTCATGGTGCGCATCAGGTCCAGGCCCTGGGCATAGCTGACGATCTTGCTGGCGTACAGCGCGTCGTGCACCTGGGCCACCAGCCTGGCCTTGTCAGCCGCGCTGGCCAGCGGCGGCAGCGGCGCCGGGCCCTGCAGCAACTGGCTGGCGGCCAGGCGCTGGTCCTTCTGGCTGCTCAGCACGCGCGCCTCCACCGCCGCGTTGATGGTGCTGATGACCACCGCGTTCTCGGCGGCGCTCAGTTGCGTCCACTGGCCGGTGCCTTTCTGGCCGGCCTTGTCCAGGATCAGCTCGACGATGGGCTGGCCGGTGGCGGCGTCCTTCTGGGCCAGCGCCACGGCCGTGATCTGGATCAAATAGCTCTGCAGCTCGCCCTGGTTCCACTGCTCGAACACAGCGGCCATCTCGTCGGCGCTGAAACCCGCAGCCTTGAACAGGCTGTAGGCCTCGCAGATCAGCTGCATGTCGCCGTACTCGATGCCGTTGTGGATCATCTTGACGTAGTGCCCGGCGCCGCCCGGGCCGATGTGCACCACGCAGGGCTGGCCGTCCACCTTGGCGGCGATGGCCTCGAAGATCGGCCGCATCAGGCCCCAAGTGGATGCTGGCCCGCCCGGCATGATGGCCGGCCCTTTGCGGGCGCCTTCCTCGCCGCCCGAGACGCCGGCGCCCACAAAGCGCAGGCCGAGTGGCGAGAGCCAGGCGTCGCGCCGCTCGGTGTCGGTGTAGAGGCTGTTGCCGCCGTCGATGACGATGTCGTCGGCGTCGAGCAGCGGGATCAATTGGGTGATCACCGCGTCCACTGCCGCGCCGGCCTTGACCATGATCATCAGCTTGCGCGGCCGGGCCAGGCTTTGCACAAAGTCCTGCAGGCTGTGGCAGCCGGTCAGGCGTTTGCCGGGGTGGCGGGCGATGAACTCATCGGTGGTGGCGGCCGTGCGGTTGTAGACGCTGACCGTAAAGCCCCGGCTCTCGACATTGAGCACCAGGTTCTGGCCCATCACCGCCAGGCCGATCAGGCCGAAATCGTTGTGCATGCTCAAAGTGTCTCCAAAGGTCTGGCGGCTTGGATGGTCACTCCAGCGCCCGGTCCAGGTGGGTGTATCCGCCATCCACAAACAACCACTGGCCGGTGGTGTGGCTGGCGCGGGCCGACAACAAGAACAGCACCGTGTCGGCAATCTCGTCTGCCGTGGTGAAGCGCCGGCCCAGCGGGATGCGGCACGCGATGGCCAGCTCGGCGGCCGCCGGGTCGGGCAGGCGGTCGAGCTCAGCCCGGTACATCGGCGTCATCACCTCGGCCGGGATCACCGCATTGACGCGGATGCCGTCGTCCCGGTAGGCCACCGCCCACTCGCGCGTCAGCGCCAGCAGCGCGCCCTTGGCAGCAACATAACCACTGGTGTGGCCCTGGCCGGTGAGCGCGGTCTTGGACGCGATGTTGACGATGGCGCCCCGGCTGGCCCGCAGCTGCGGCAGGCACAGCCGTGCCAGCGTCACGCAATGCGTCAGGTTGCGGTCGAGTGAGGCCTGGAAGGCGGCGCTGCCGTCCTCCAGGCCCACCTTGTCATTGATGCCGGCGTTGTTGACCAGGCCGTGCAGCGCGCCAAAGCGCGCCACGGCCTGGGCCACCGCCACGGCGCAGGCGGCTTCGTCGGTCAACTCGGTGCGGATGAACAAGGCCTGGGGCTGGGCCGCCCGCAGGGCCTGCTCAAACGCCGGCAACAGGGGGTCGCGCCCCAGGATCACCGGCAGCGCACCCTCCCGGGCCAGGCCCAGCGAGATCGCAGCACCGATGCCCGACCCACCGCCGGTGACGACAATGGCCTGGCCGGCGAGTTTCAGATCCAAGAGGCGGCGCTCGAACGATCAGTCGTACAGCACCGCAGCGATCTTGGGGTCGGCGATATTGGTCTTGTCGTACCAGAAGAAGCCGGTATCGATGATCTTGGGCAGCTTCTCGCCCTTGAGCGCCTTGACCGCTGCCTCCACCGTCTTGTAGCCAATGCCCACCGGGTTCTGGGTGATGGCGCCGGCCATCTCGCCGCTCTTGATGGCGTCCTTCTGCTGTTTGCCCGAGTCGTAGCCGACGATGACCAACTTGCGTTTCATCTCCTTGGCGCCATTGACCACGCCGATGGCCGAGCCCTCGTTGGCACCGAACATGCCCTTCAAGTTGGGGTTGGCCTGCAGGATGGACTTGGTGATCTCGGTGCTTTTGAGGTGGTCGCCGCCGCCGTATTGCACGCTCACCACCTTGATGTTGGGGTAGGCCGCCTTGATGCGGTTCACGAACCCGTCGCGCCGGTCAATGCCGGTGCGGCTGGTCTGGTCGTGCACCACCACCGCCACGTCGCCGGCATTGCCGATC
>JANLZT010000235.1:0-2571 GCA_031366465.1 Betaproteobacteria bacterium
AGCCTGTGCATCGCCCGCAACCTGCCCAAGGTCGTGGCCGACGTGCGCAGCTTCAAGGAGGGCCTGCGCGAGGCCTCGCTCAACGCCTTTCACCACAAGCTGGCCGGCACGCTGGCGGCCACGCCATCCGCTGCGCTGGCGCAGGTCAACCAGGTGCTGATCGACCACGGTTGGCGGGCCCGGGCCCAGTTGCGCAGCAACGGCACCATGGTGGCCGCCCGCAAGGGCATGGCCAACAAGATCGGCTACCTGGCGGCGCATTCATCGATCGTGCTGATCTGCCTGGGCGGGCTGCTGGACGGCGACCTGGTGGTGCGGGCCCAGATGGCGCTGCTGGGCAAGACGCCGTTTGCCGGCGGCGGTTTGATTGCCGACGTGCCGGCCCAGCACCGCTTGTCCGAGCGCAACCCCACTTTTCGCGGCAATCTGCTGGTGCCCGAGGGCGCGCGTGCCGGTGTGGCAGTGCTCAACATGAGCGACGGCGTGGTGCTGCAAGACCTGCCCTTCGACATCGAGTTGAAGAAGTTCATCGTCGAGTACTACGACACCGGCATGCCGAAGCTGTTTGCCAGCCAGATCGTGATCCACGACCACGCCACTGGCCAGCAGACCGCCGCCACCGTCAAGGTCAACGAGCCGGCCTTCCACAGCGGCGTGGCGATCTACCAGAGCAGCTTTGATGACGGCGGCAGCCAGCTCACGCTCAAGGCGCTGCCGATGCGCGGCAGCGGCGCGCCGTTTGAAGTGACCGGCACGGTGGGCGGCCGCACCGAACTGCGCAACGATGGCGGCAAAGACAAGCTGACCCTGGAGTTCGCCGGCCTGCGGGTGATCAATGTCGAGAACCTGGGCGCCAGCCCTGAGGGTGGCAACAGCGGGGGCAACGGCGGTGGCAACGCCGGCAGCGCCACCGATGTGCGTCGGGTCGATTTGGCGCAATCGCTCGACAAGCACCTGGGCTCGGGCGCCAAGGGCGACAAGGGCAAGGCGCTGCACAACATCGGCCCATCGGTCAGCTACAAGCTGCGCGACGCCAGTGGCCAGGCCCGCGAGTACAACAACTACATGCTGCCGGTGACGCTGGACGGCCAGCGCGTTTTTCTGGCCGGCGTGCGCGAGAGCCCGGCCGAGGCCTTCCGCTACCTGCGCATCCCCGCCGACGAGCAAGGCAGCATCGACACCTGGCACCACCTGCATGCCGCGCTGCGCGACCCGGCATTGGTGGACCAGGCGGTGCGGCGCTATGTCAGCCAGTCCACCCCGGCCGACAAGCCGCAGATGGCCGGGCAATTGCGGCTGACCGCCGAGCGCGCGCTGGGCCTGTTTGCCGGCACCCAGGCCGCGCCGCGCAGCCAGGATGACACCGCCCAGGGCCGCCCAGCCGAGGCCGGTGGGCTGCCGGCGCTGTCGCAGTTTGTCGAGACCAGCGTGCCCGAGGCCGAGCGCGCGCGCATCGCCGAGGTGCTGTTGCGCATCGTCAATGGCAGCCTGTTCGAGCTGGCGCAGATCACCCGCGAGGCCGCCGGCTTGGCCCCGCTGCCGGCCGACGAGGCCACCAGCCGCTTCATGACGCAAGCCGTGCTGTCGCTGTCCGATGCCGCCTACTACCCGGCACCGGTACTGCTGCAACTGACCAACTTCACGCAGGTGCAGGCCAGCGTCTTCCAGCTGGCGCGGGCGCCCGGCAAGACCCTGGTTTACCTGGGCGCAGTGCTGCTGATCATCGGCGTGTTCACCATGCTCTATATCCGCGAGAAGCGGCTGTGGGTGTGGCTGCAGGCCGACGAGGCCGGCGGAACCAAACTGCAGGCGGCTTTGTCCACCACCCGGCGCACCCTTGATCTGGATGCCGAATTCGAAGCTTTGAAAACCGCGCTGCTGCACGGCAGCCAGGCCCCCAGCCCAGGCGCCACACCGGCCTGACCGCGTCAAGCCCCCCACGAGCATCATGAATACCACCACTGCCCCCAAGACGATCACCATGGGCCGCCCTGGCCTGGTCGGCAAGATGGCCAAGCGCAGCGCTTTTGACTGGGCCTTTGCAGCGCTGGTGCTGCTGGGCGCGGCCTATGCCTTCCAGCGCTACCAGGCGGCCATGGACGGCTACGAGCAGGCCATCCTGATCGGTGTGGTGCCGGCGCTGATCGCGCTGGGCTGGTTCTGGGGCCCGCTGCGGGTGCTGGGCCTGGGGGTGGGCGCGGCCGCGCTGGTGGCGATTGCGCTCTACAACCGCACGCTGGATGGTTTTGGCGCCGATCTGGCCCAGGCCGACAAGGTGTTCTTGCTGAAGTACTTCATCTCCAGCCAGAGCGCGATCCTGTGGATGGCGGTGCTGTTTGCAATGAGCACGGTGCTGTACTGGATCGGCCTGCTGGCCAAGGCCGGCGGCGGGGGTGGCAGCGGGGGTGGCAACGCTGTCCACGCAGGCGGCGACAACACCGGCCTGATCCTGGGTTCGCGCCTGGCCTGGGCCGGCGTCTTCATGGCCCTGACCGGCACCCTGGTGCGCTGGTTCGAGAGCCACCAGATCGGCCCCGACATCGGCCACATCCCCGTCAGCAACCTCTACGA
>JANLZT010000542.1:0-1554 GCA_031366465.1 Betaproteobacteria bacterium
ATGGGCGTGGCAGGGCGACAGATCGCTCCAGGTGTTGATGATGCCGATGATGGGTCGGGCCATCACATCCTGGCGGCGCAGGCCCATCTGCTGCAGGCGCTGGCGGTGGGCAAAGCCGCGCATGCCGGCGTCAGCAAACCAGCGCCGGCTGCGCAAATCGGCCAGGGTTTTGCTCATGCTGGCCGGCCCAGTTGGCGATTGCCGAATGCGTCGGCAGTGACTGTGGGTTGCATGTTCATGATGTTACCGCTAACATGCTAAGCTGGTCGCCACCCCAAAACCATCCGGCACAACCCTGAGGCCAAGGCCGTGGCCGGCAGGCTCCAATCAGCGCCAAAGGCCCGGTTTGAAGGCCCTCCCCCCCAGCCTGCAGCCATGACCCCGCCCGCACTCGTTCCCAAACCGACCAGCCTGACCGGCCTGAGCGTCCTCACCAGCCCGGCCGGCCGCAGCCGCCGCAGCCATGGCCGCATCACGCTGCAGGACGTGGCCGAGGCCGCCGGCATCACCAAGATCACCGTCTCGCGCTATCTGCGCCAGCCCGAGCGGGTGGCGCCCGACACCGCCCAGCGCATCGCTGCCGCGCTGGCCGCCACCGGCTACCTGCCCAACAAGCAGGCCGGCATGCTGGCCACCGGCCGCTCAGGCATGGTGGCAGCCATCGTGCCCAGCCTGGCCAACTCGGTGTTTGCCGAGACCGTGCAGGCCTTGTCCGAGGGCCTGCAGCCTGCGGGCTATGAGCTGATGCTGGCGTCGTCGGGCTATTCGCTGCAACGCGAGCAAGAGCAGATCCATGCGGTGCTGGGTTGGTCACCCGACGCGCTGGCCGTCACCGGCCACCACCACAGCCCCGCCGCCACCGCCATGCTGCGTGCCGCCGCCCGCGCCGGCACGCCGATCATCGAGCTGTGGGATTGCACGCCCAAGCCCGGGGAGTTCATCCAGATCGGCTTCGACCATGCCGCCGTGGGCCGGGCCATGGCGCGCCACCTGCTGGGTGCCGGTTACCGGCGCCTGGCCTATGTCGACACCGGCGTGGCGGCTGACTTTCGCGCCCATGAGCGCGGCAAGGCCTTTGCGGCCGAGACCCAAACCGGGCTGGCACCAGCGGGCAGGCCCGCGCCGACGCCGGTGCGCGCCATCACCGCGCCACCCGGGGATGCTTTTGAGGCCGGCCGCGCCGCCCTGCACCAGTTGCTGGCGGCCGATGGCCAGCCGATAGTGGACGCGGTGGCCTTTGCCAATGACCACCTGGCCTGTGGCGCGCTGCTCGAGGCCCAGCGCCTGGGCCTGCAGGTGCCGGGCCAGTTGGCGCTGCTGGGTTTTGGCGACTTTGCGTTGGGCCGGCAATTGGCCACCGGTGTCAGCACGGTGCAGCCGCCGCGTCAGGAGATCGGCAGCCTGGCCGCCCGCACCATGATCGAGCTGTTGGCCCTGGCGCCGGCCGAGCGGGCGGCGGGCTTGTCGCGCCAGACAGCAGTGCCATGGCAACTGTTGGCGCGCGGCAGCACGGCGGCCGTGCCGGCTGAGTTGCCGCTGCCGCCAGGCGCCTGA
>JANLZT010000261.1:0-7019 GCA_031366465.1 Betaproteobacteria bacterium
GGCCCAGGGGCCGCTGCGCCAGGCGAGATTGGCCAGGCCCTGCACAAAGCGGCCTTGCCAGGCCAGCTCGCTGGCCACGTCCACACCGTAGTCGCCGCTGCGGTCGATGAACTGGCGGATCACCCCGCCCGCCGCACTGCAGGGCTGGGCCAGGTTGCCAAAGATGTCATTGCCGGTGAAGGCCAGTTGGTAGTGGCAGCCGCCCCGGGTGGTGGTGGCGGCCAGCGCGCCATAGGACAACTGGCTGTGGCCGCCGCCCAGCCCGACGCTCACCGCCAGGCTTTGGCTGATCGGCCAGGTGGCCAGCAGATCGGCCTGCCACTGGCGGTCGGCCGGGTGCTCGATGGTGACGCTGTCGAGCAGCGCGCCGGGCACCTGCACGGCGGAGGTGGTGGTGGTTTGCCCGGCGGCGTCGCCCCAGCGCGAGAGGCGCAAGGCCAGCGCCGGGCGGGGGCCGGCGGCGTCCAGCAGCCGCCACTGGCCCGACAAGCGCCAGTGGCGGAAGGCGAAGCTGTCCACGCCGTCGCCGATATCGCGCTGGCCCAGGGCGGCCTGCAGCCACAGGCCGTCCAGCAGGCGCAGCGCAGCGTCCAGTTGCTGGCTGCGGTAGCGGCCCGCAGCCGGCACCGGCAGGCCGTCTTGCAGCCGGGTGGAATCGACCCGCTTGGCCAGTTGCTCGCTGGCCAGGCTGAGCACGGCGCGCGCGCCATCGCGCTCGGGCAGGGCGCTGAGCAGGGCATCGCCCGGGGCGGCCAGGGTGGCGCTTGCCAGCAGGCCGGTAAGCCAAAAAAGCCCAAAAAACGCAAAAAGCGCGCCCAGGGCGCGCTGTGTGCAAGCCGCTGCCGGCCGGCGCATGCTCAATTGGCCAGGGTGATGCTGCCGCTCAAGCCCCAGCCCGACACGGCGGTGGCCTTGACCGCCGCGCCGCTGCTGTCGAGCTCAGTCGGCACGGCAATCGCCAGGGCCGGAAGCAGGCTGCCGTCGGCCTTGCGCAGTGGCACGCCGTTGAGCACGACGCTGACCTTGTAAGTGCCGCGCAGGCTGCCGATGCCGGTGAAATCCTTGCCGATCTTGTTGACGGCGTAGTTCACGACATTGCCCAGCACGATGGGGTTGCCCAGGCCGGCGGCGGTGGTCAGGGTGTTGGTGATGCCGGCCACGCTGGCGCCAAAGTCGATGATGGCTTTTTTCTTGCCGTCACTCGACACGCCGTAGACCACCGCATTGGCGCCGGTGGGCACGCTGATCTTCAAGCCCGCCGCCGTGCGCTGGATGTTGACCTGGTCGATGTAGGCGCGGATCTCGCCCTTGCCGGTGGCGGTGGTCTCGGTGATGGACACCGCCGCGGTCACTTTCTGGTCGGCTGCGATGGCATAGCTGCCCACCTCGTTGAGCGTGATCTTGAGCAGCATCGCCTCGGCCATCGGCCACCCGATGCTGATGCCGGCGGCCGACTGGAACTGGGCCATCGAGTAGCTGCTGCTGGCCACGCCGTTGATCAGGCTGATCGCGTCCGAGGCCCGCGCCAGGTAGTTGCTGGCCGGCGGCGCCGCCAGCGCACCGCTGACCTGGCCGGCCAGGGTGCTGCCCAGGGCCGCCGTCAAGGCTGTGGGCGCGGCCGCCAACTGGGCGCTGTTGGCCGCCACAAAGTTGGTGATGGTGTCGCTGTTCTGCTGGGCCTTGGTCACGGCCGTGAGATCGGCCTCGGTGGCCTTGGCAATCGCCTCGGCCTCGGCCTTCAGGCTGGCCGCGCTGACGGCGCCCAGCGCGTCGGCATTGACTTTGGCCAGGCCGGCCTTGACCTCGGCGCTGCTGCTGCTGCCGGCAGCCCCTGCCTGCACGGCGGCGGCCTTGACCAGGCCCGCCACCACGCTGGCGTTGAGCGTTGTGCCGGCATTGCTGCCGCTGCCCAGCGCGGCACTGGTCTTGAGCACGCCGGCAAAGGCCTGGCCCACCTCGGTGTAGAGGGCCTGCTTGGCGCTGTCGCTGCTGGCGCCGCCCAGGCCGGCCAGCATCTCGGCGGTTTTTTGCACCAACTGCTGCACCACCAGGGTTTTCTTGTACAGGTCGGGGTCGGCCAGCACGCCATTGGTTTTGAGGGCCGGGTCTACCATTTGCAGGTCGGTGCCACTGGGCAGGCCCAGCGTGGTCTTGATCTGCGATTGCGTCAGCCCCGCCACCAGCAAGGTGGTCAGCGGCGTCACCACGCTCGATCCGGCCGGCGCCTTGAGCACGCCGGTGAACAGCACGCCGGTGTCCACGCTGACACCGCCGCGTACGACGATGCCGCTGTTGCAGCCGGTGGGAAAGCTGAACTTGCCGGTGGCGTCGGTGGTGACGCTGGTCTCGCCGGCATCGGCATTGCCGTTGCCATTGGTGTCGCACAGCGCGCTGGCGCCGCTGAGGTAGCCATCGACGGCCAGGCCGCTGCTGGCGGGCACCACCAGGGCGGGCGGCGGGCTTGAATCGGCGCTGCCCCCACCGCAGGCCACCAGCAGCGCGGTGGCTGCGGCAGCGGCGGCGGCGGCCGGCGTCAAACGGTGGGCAAGCGGCATGGCGGCTTCCAGGTGATGGGTGCTGTGGGTGAGGAGTGCAGGCTGGCTTGTCGGGCCGTCAATTGAAGCTGATCGGGCCGAGGTTCAAGCCATTGGCATAGAAGCCGGGGGCGTCGGCGGGGCTCTTGACGTACTGCACATTGGCGCCCAGCACCTGGATGTGGATCTCGGCCACGCCCGCAGCCAGCGCGGCGGCGGCGCTGGCAAAGCTGCAGGCGGTCTTGAGCGTGAAGCCGGCCAGCGGCAGGGTGTAGGTCTGGGCGCCGTTGGCGGCCACTTTGGCACTGCCCTGCAGCTCGGGCGTGCAGCCGGCGGCCACCGGGCCCTTCAGGATCACCGTGTAGGTGGGCCGGATGTTGGCCAGCTCGTCATTGCTCCACACCGCCAGGCGCAGGTTGCTGTAGCCCGCCACATTGGCCGCGCCATTGCCCGGCGCCTTGACATAGGCGCCAAAGCCCCAGGGCTTGGTGGCCGACTTGACGCCATAGCCGAAGTAGAAGCTGGGCGTGGCGTCGCCTGCAGCCAGGCCGCTCCACCAGTCGGCGGCGCCCGCCGTGTCGTCGATGTAGCGGCCGGCCGTGCCGCCCTCAACCGAGACCCAGGGGGTGGGTGTGTCCTTGTAGTTGCTGGCATAGACGCCATTGGTCAGGGCCACCAGGCCGCCGGCACCACCACCACCACCGCCGCCGCCAGCAGCAGCCACCCCGGCGTAGTTGAGGTCGTCGATGTAGTAGATGCTGTCGGCGCCGACCTTGCTGTCAAAGTGCGGGAAGACGCTGACCCGGTCATAGACCTTGGCCGCGTTGTAGACGCCGGCTGAGGGCGCGCCGTAATTGAAGGTCAGCGTCTCCCAGGCATTGGCCTTGGTGGTGGTGGCCCGGGCTTCCATGTTGATGCCGCCGTCGGCCGAGTTCTCGACCTTCAGCAAGATCAACTCGCCAGCGGCGGGCGAATAGACCTTGAGCGTGACCAGCTTGCTGGTGGCGAATTCATAGGCGGTCACCGTGTTGGCACCGGTGCCGGGCAGGTCGAGGGTGGCGCCGGCCCAGGTCTCGCTGGCCGCCACCTTGGTGAGCTTGCCCACCTTGTTGGACGCCAGGGTCGGGTCATTGGCGATCTCGGCGCCGAGTGAGCCGAAGGCCCCCAGCTTCATCGCGGTGGCGGCAAAGTCGATGGTGGTGTTGCCGGCGGCCGGCGCGGCCACCCCCGGCACAAAGGTGATGTCGTCGAAGTAATAGGTTTTGAGCACCGACGCCGCCTTGGGCCGGTCGAAGTCAAAGAAGATCGTGACCTTGTTGAAGGTCTTGGTCACGTCCAGTGCGGCGGTGCCGGTGGCTTGTTTCTTGAAGTCGAAGGTCAGGGTTTCCCAGGCGCCGGCCTTGGTGGTGATGGCGTTGGTCTCGACCGTGATGCCGGCATTGCTGCTGTCTTCGGCCTTCAGGCGCACGGGGATGCCGGCGTCGGGCGAGTAGACGCGCACCGACACCCGGGTGTCATTGGCATTGAGTGGCAGCTTGGGCGCAAAACCAGCGCCGGCCGCATTGCTGATGGTCACGCCGGCGTAGGTCTCGCTGTTGGCGCCCCGGGTGACCTTGGCCACCATGTTGCTGGCGCTGGTGGGGTCAGCCGCCAACACCGCGTCGGCGCCGCCGAAGCCGACAAAACCGTAGTCCACGGTGGCCGAATCAAAGCTGACCGGCAGCGCCATCTGGGTCTTGGCGATGGTGGAGAAGTCTTGTGAGCCGGTGAAGGCGGTGGTGTTCTTGTTGCCGGCCACGTCGGCAAAGCTGCCGGCCGCCACATCCACCTTCATGGTGCCGCTGGCATTGACGCTGGGCGTGACCACCAGGGTGGCCGATTTGCCGTCGGCGGCCATCGTGAAGGCGCCCTTGCTGCCGCCAGTGACCACCACGTCGTCGGCAGTGAAGCTGCTGCCCACCGATTCATTGAAGCTGAAGGTGAAGGTGACGGCAGCGGTGGTGCTGGCAGCAGCCACGTTGTCGGTGATGGTCAGCGTGGGCGGCTGGGTGTCGGGCGGGCCCGAGGCGTCACCGCCGCCACAGGCGGACAGCAGGGCGGCGATGGCCAGGGCGCTGGCGGTCAGGGCGAAATGTCTCGTGGGGGTGTTCATGACGGCTTCCTGAGGGGCAGATGAGGGGCGGGATCGGGCGGGAATCGGGCGGGAATTGGGCGGAGATCGGTCCGAAAGTCACTGAAAGCGCTTTCAAGCCTTGAGAATAGAGGCAGCGACGGCGCCGCACAAGGGCCAGCGCCTGCAGGATTTCCCTTAAGGGTGGGGCCCGGGGGTCACGGCGCGTGGCCCAGGCTGCGTGGCGCCACCGTCAGCGTTTGGCCATCGGAGAAGCGCACCTGCAAGGGCGCTGCGCTGGCGTTGTAGGCCAGGTAGCTGCTGCGGCCATCGGCGCGCTTGAACACCGCGTACAGCGGGGTGTCGGCGCTGACGCTGAAATCGGGCTTGCCCATCGCGTTGAGGCTGAGCATCCAGTGCAGGGTGTGGGTGCGGGTGTCGCCCAGCTCGACACTGCCGTAGCGGTCCCACTGGGCCAGTGCGGCGGCGGGGTCGGCCAGGGCCAGGTACTTGGCAAACAGGTCTTGCCAGATGTCGGCCGGCGGCGGGTTGGGCGGAAACTTGCCGCGCTTGTTGTAGGTCTCGGTGTTGAGCTTGAGCATCGCCAGGTTGCGCTGGATGAAGCCGGTATCCATGCCCAGGTAGGTTGAGAAGGCGCCGATGGGCAGCAGGTTGATGCCGTGGATCTGGCGCGGCTCGTCGGTCCACCAGGTGTTGTGGGCGTACTTGCCGCCAAACACCATGCTGGCCTCGACGTTCTTGTATTCCGGCGCGAAGACCAGGCCGTGCAGGTTGAACCAGTAGTGGTTGATGGCGTCGATCTCGGTGGCGTAGAGGTAGATGCCCAGATCGCGCAGGCTGCGGTTGCCGGTGACCTCGGCCCAGAGGATCAGCCCGGCCCAGGCATTGACGGCCTCGGACGACGACTCCTGGTTGTTGCCGGCCGGCCCCAGGCCAACGCCCGACGCCCAGGAGTGCGCCTCATACGGGTCGAAGTTGCGCAGGAAGGGGAAGTCAGCGCGGCCGCGCTCGGCGGTGGCGATATCGGCCACCAGCAGATCGACCATGCCGCCCCAGCGGTCCTGGGCGGCCCAGGCCGGGTCGCGCAGCGCGATCTCGGCGGCGGCGCGGATCCAGTAGCCGTAGTGGAAGTGGTGGTCGTTCATCTGCTCGACGGCAAAGAACTCATCGGGGTAGGTCACCACCGTGCCCAGGCCCTTGTCGTAGACGAAGTAGGAGCGATCCGCCTGGCCGGCAAACCAGTACTCGATGCGCTCGCGCACCATCCCCAACAACTGGTCGCGGCCGGCCAGGTCGCCCTGCTGCTCGGCCACCCCGGCCAGATTCGCGGCCCGCGTCAGGCCCTTGCCCTGCCAGTAGGCGCTGGTGCGCCAGTTGTCCTTGTTGGCCTTGTCGGGGATCAGCTCGCGGCGCTTGCGGAGGTCGATCTTGAGCTGGTCATTGAACTCGTCCAGCCGTGGTCCGCCGTTGAGCCCGGGCCAGACCGGCACAAAGCCGGTGTAGCGGGTGGTGGTGGTGAACTGGCGCGCCGCCAGCAACCGGATCTTGCCGCGCACGGTGTCATACGCCGGCCCCAGCTGGCCCTCGACCGAGGCGTTGTTGAACCACTGGTGCGGGTACAGGCCCAGCAGCGGGCCGTTGTCGGGCCCTTCCATCAACTGGGTGCTGGCGCTGAAGGTGCTCAGCACCTGGCTGGCGGCGGCGTCGTAGCGCCAGTCAACCCGGGTGTCGCGGACAAAGGCGTAGGCATGGCGGGCCAGCAGCGCGAGGGTCTCGGCCTGCTCATCGGGCAGCGCGGCGGCGGCCAGGTAGCCGCTGCCAGCGGGCAGGCGGCCTATCCATTCGCTGGCCGAGACCTGCTCCCAGCGCACGCCGGTGGGGCCGAACAGCGCGTAGGCCTGGCCTTTGACGCGCAGCGCCAGCACCCGTGGATCGCTAGCACTGCCGCTGGCGATGCGCTCGGCCGCTGCCGGCAGGCGCAGGCGCACATCGCCGCGCGAGATTCGCAATTGGGCATAGGGGCTGCCATGCGCCACGGTCACGGTCATCTGGTCAGCGCCACGGCCCATCTCGATGTCGATAGCCCAATCGCTGGCCAGCGCCAGCTTGGCCGGGCCGGGCTCAAAAGCCAGTGGCGACAGCAGGATCGGGTCGCGGTGCGGGTAGTGGATTTCGACATCCAGCCGCTCGGTCGGCAGCACTTCTTTCAGCGGCAGGGCCAGCTCCAGCCCGGCCGGCGTGGCCTGCACCGTCAGCGGCTGCACAAACAGCACCTCGGGCTTGGGGTTGAACAGCAGTGCCGAGTACCACTGGTTGGTCGGCGCCGCGCGCTGCAGCATCGCCCCGGTGCGGCC
>JANLZT010000273.1:0-1765 GCA_031366465.1 Betaproteobacteria bacterium
TGGCCAGACATCATCGCTTGACCGGCGGCAGATCGGTGCAACTGCCATGCGCCACCTCGGCCGCCATGCCGATGCTCTCACCCAGCGTGGGGTGGGGGTGGATGGTCTTGCCGATATCCACCGCATCGGCGCCCATCTCGATGGCCAGGGCCACCTCGCCGATCATGTCGCCGGCATGGGTGCCGACGATGCCGCCGCCCAGGATCTTGCCGTGGCCATGCGCTTCGGTTGAATCGTCGAACAGCAGCTTGGTGAAGCCCTCGTCGCGGCCGTTGGCAATCGCCCGGCCCGAGGCCGTCCACGGGAACAGGCCCTTGCGCACCTTGATGCCGCGCGCCTTGGCCTCGTCCTCGGTCAAGCCGACCCAGGCCACCTCGGGGTCGGTGTAGGCCACGCTCGGGATGACCCGGGCGTCGAATTGGGCCTTGGTATCTCCCGCTGCAACTTCAGCCGCCACATGCGCCTCGTGCACTGCCTTGTGCGCCAGCATCGGCTGGCCCACCACGTCGCCAATGGCAAAGATGTGCGGCACGTTGGTGCGCATCTGCACGTCCACCGGGATGAAACCGCGGTCAGTCACCACCACGCCGGCCTTGTCCGCGCCAATCTTCTTGCCATTGGGCGTGCGGCCCACGGCCTGTAGCACCAGGTCATACAGGCCCTCGCTCTGCGTGCCGTCCAGGCCCTCGAACTTGACGCGAATGCCGTCCGCCGTGGCCTCGGCGGCCACTGTCTTGGTCTTGAGCATGATCTTGTCGAAGCGCGGCGCGTTCAGCTTTTGCCAGACCTTGACCAGATCGCGGTCGGCGCCCTGCATCAGGCCGTCGAGCATCTCCACCACATCGAGCCGGGCGCCCAGGGTGGAGTACACGGTGCCCATCTCCAGGCCGATGATGCCGCCGCCGACCACCAGCATCTTCTTGGGCGCGCTGCGCAATTGCAGCGCGCCGGTGGAATCGACGATGCGCTCGTCATCCGGCAGGAAGGGCAGGCGCACCGCCTGCGAACCGGCGGCGATGATGCATTGCTTGAACCGGATGGTCTGCGTCTTGCCGGTCCTGGCCTGGGCCTCACCGCTGGTTTCTTCGACCGTGACATGGTGCGGGTCGGCGAAGCTGCCGTAACCGCGCACGACAGTGACCTTGCGCATCTTGGCCATCGCCGCCAGACCGCCGGTGAGTTTGCCCACCACCTTGTTTTTGTGACCCAGCAGCTTGGGCAGGTCCAGCACGGGCTCGGCAAAGGTCACGCCCAGGTCGGCAAAGTGCTTGACCTCGTCCATCACGCTGGCCACATGCAGCAGGGCCTTGCTGGGGATGCAGCCGACGTTCAGGCAGACCCCGCCCAGCGTGGCATAGCGCTCGACGATCACGGTTTTGAGGCCCAGGTCGGCGGCGCGGAAGGCGGCTGAGTAGCCGCCCGGGCCGGCGCCCAGCACCAGCAGGTCGCATTCCAGATCGACGCTACCGGCGTAACTGGCGGCCACAGGTTTTGCTCCTTCCCCCTTTGAGGGGGACGAGCCCGGACTTGCGACAGTCCCTGCGGACGGTTGCGAGCCCGGCGAGTCTGAGCCGCTTGCAAGCGGCGAAGTGGACGGTTGGGATGGGGGTGTGGCCGGAGCAGTAGAAGAAGAGGCCGGCGCACTGCCCTCATTCGACCCCCTCCCCAGCCCTCCCCCTGCCAGGGGGAGGGAGGCAGGCTCCAGCGTCAGCAACAGCGTGCCCTGGTTGACCTTGTCGCCCAGGGCAATCTTGATCTCCTTGAC
>JANLZT010000276.1:0-11373 GCA_031366465.1 Betaproteobacteria bacterium
GCCGATCTGCAAGCGCGAATGCAGCATCACCGCATTGCGCACCGTGCCCACCGGCGCCCGGCCGGCCATGCGCATCACCCGCATCACCCGGCTGAATTGCAACAGCAGCCAGAACACCATCACCGACGCCGCCAGCACCACACCCTGCCAGCCCCAGACGGCATAGCCCAGCGCCACGCCGGCAACGGCCAAGACCCAACCCAGCTTCGAATCCATGAACGCCTCATCTCCGCCCCTTCACCCGGGGCTGCTCGAAGCGCGGATTGTGGCGGGCGCGCGGCGGGCCCGGTCAGGACAGGCCGCGCACCACGTCGACGGCCTGCTCGATGCGCTCGATGGCATGCACCGTCAGGCCCTCGATCGGCTTCTTGGGCAGGTTCGCCTTGGGCACCAGGGCGATCGAGAAGCCCAGCTTGGCGGCCTCCTTCAGCCGCTCCTGGCCGCGTGGCGCGGGCCGCACCTCGCCGGCCAGGCCGACCTCGCCAAAGGCGAAGAAGCCCTGCGGCAGGGCCTTGCCGCGCAGGCTGCTCTGGATCGCCAGCAGCACCGCCAGGTCGGCCGCCGGCTCGCTGATGCGCACGCCGCCCACGGCGTTGACGAAGACATCCTGGTCGGCGCTCTGCACCCCGGCATGGCGGTGCAGCACCGCCAGCAGCATCGCCAGGCGGTCGCGGTCCAGGCCCACGCTCAGGCGCCGGGGCGACGGCCCGCCGCTGTCGACCAGGGCCTGGATCTCGACCAGCAACGGCCGCGTGCCTTCCAAGGTGACCAGCACGCACGAGCCCGGCACCGGCGCGCCATGGGTGGACAAGAAGATCGCGCTCGGGTTGCTGACGCCCTTCAAGCCCCGCTCGGTCATCGCAAACACGCCGATCTCATTGACCGCGCCAAAGCGGTTCTTGATCGCCCGCACCAGCCGCCAGCTGCTGTGGGTGTCGCCCTCGAAGTACAGCACCGTGTCGACGATGTGCTCCAGCACCCGTGGGCCGGCCAGCGCGCCCTCCTTGGTCACATGGCCCACCAGCACGATGGCGCAGCCGCTGGCTTTTGCCGTGCGGGTCAACTGGGCCGCGCATTCGCGCACCTGCGCCACGCTGCCGGGGGCACTGGTGAGCTGGTCGGAATACACCGTCTGGATCGAGTCGATGACGCAGAAGGCGGGTTGTTCGCTGGCCAGCGCGGCCTGGATCTTCTCCAGCTGGATCTCGGCCAGCACCCGAAGCTGGGTGCCGGCCAGACCGAGCCGGCGTGCCCGCAGCGCCACCTGGGCACAGGATTCCTCACCGGTGACATACAGCACCTTGACCTGGCTGCTCAAGGTCTCGGCGGCCTGCAGCAGCAGGGTGGATTTGCCGATGCCGGGGTCGCCGCCGATCAGCACCACGCCGCCCTCGACGATGCCGCCGCCCAGCACCCGGTCCAGCTCGGGCTGGCCGGTGGGGGTGCGCTCGACATCGGCGGCCGCGATCTCCGACAGCGTGCTCACCGCCTGGGCCCCGGCCAGTGATTGGTAGCGGTGGCGCGCGCCGCCGCTGGGCTCAGTGATGGCTTCTTCCAGCGTGTTCCAGGCCGCGCAGCCCGGGCATTTGCCCAGCCATTTGGGGCTGCTGGCGCCGCAGGCATGGCAGGTGTAGTGGGTCTTGGGCGGCTTGGCGAGGGTGCTCACGGCCGCACTGTAGCCCGCAGCCTGGGCCTGCGGCCGGCACCGCGCCGGGGTGGCCGTGATACAAGCGGCGGCCGTTTTCAGCGCCTCCTTTGACCGGATCTCACCTTGCTGGCCTCCTTCGCGCGATCACCCCGCTGGCTGCTCTGGGGCCCGACCCTGATCTGGGCATCCACCTGGCATGTGATCCTCTACCAGTTGGGCGAGGTGCCGGTGCTCAATTCGGTGGCCTGGCGCTTTGCGCTGGCCGCCCTGCTGTTGTTTGCCATCGCCGTCGCGCGCGGCGATGGCTGGCGCCTGCCGGCCCGGCTGCATCCGTGGCTGCTGCTCACCGGCACGGTGCAGTACGCGCTCAACTACTGGGCCGTCTACGAGGCCGAGCGCCTGATCCCCTCGGGCCTGGTGGCGGTGTTGTTCTCGCTGATGGTGTTCGGCAATGCCGCCAGTGGCGCGCTGGTGTTTGGCCAGCCGGTGACGCGGCGTTTTGCGGCGGCTGCCGGCGTCGGCGTGCTGGGGGTGGCGCTGATCTTCTGGCCCGAGCTGCTGGCCACCGGCGCCCGCCCGCAAGCCGGGCTGGGCCTGTTGATCGGCCTGGCGGCGGTGGCCTGCGCCTGCACCGGCAATGCGCTGACCTTGGTGCAGACCCGGCGCGGTGTGCCGCTGGTGCCGATGCTGGCCTGGTGCATGGCCTAAGGCGCGGCCGGCCTGCTGGGCCTGGCGGGCCTGACCGGCGTGGGCTGGCGGCTGGGCACCACGCCGGCCTGGTGGGGCTCGCTGGCCTACCTGGCGGGGGTGGGCACGGTGCTGCCCTTCTTGCTGTACTTCAAGCTGGTGCAGCGCGACGGCCCGGCGCGCGCCGCGCTGACCGGCGTGCTGATCCCGGTGATCGCATTGGCGGTCTCGGCCGCGCTGGAGGGCTGGCAGCCCAATGCCCTGTCGCTGCTGGGCATGGCGCTGTGCCTGGGCAGCGTGTTCGTGGCCACCCGGCCGGTGCTGCTGCGGGCCGGCGCTTGAGGCGGGGTCAGTCCAACCCGGCCTGCGATCCCACCTGCGATCACACCTGCACCCGCATCGGCACCCGCGCCGCCACCGCGCACATCAACTCATAGCCGATGGTGCCGGCGGCATGGGCCACATCGTCGATGGCGAGCAGGTTGCCGTCCTGTGCGAAGTTCGGGCCCCGGCCCCACAGCGTGACCTCGCTGCCGATCTGCGCGGCGGGCACCGGGCCCAAGTCCACCGCCAGCATGTCCATCGAGACCCGGCCCAGCGTGCCGCTGCGCACGCCGTCCACCAGCACCGGGGTGTCGGTACCGGCGTGGCGCGGGTAGCCGTCGGCATAGCCGCAGGCGACGATGCCGATGCGGGTGGGCTGGGTGGCGGCCCAGCTACTGCCATAGCCCACGCGGTCACCGGCTTGCAGCTGCTGCACCGCGATCAGGCGCGAGCGCAAGGTCATTGCCGGCTGCAGGCCCCAGTGGTGGATGCTGTGTTCAGGGAAATCAGGCGCGCTGCCGTAGAGCAGGATGCCGGCGCGCACCCAGTCACTGGCCAGGCCGCCGTGGCGCAGCAGCGCCGCGCTGTTGCAGAAGGAGCGCTCGCCCGGCAGGTCGCGGCAGGTGGCGTCGAACAGCGCCACTTGGGCGGCCACGCCGCGTGGGCCGTCGGCATCCGAGAAATGCGTCATCAGCGAGATCTCGTCCACCTGGGGCAGCGCGTTCAGCCGGGCCCAGGCGCCACGAAACGCGGTCGGCGCGAAGCCCAGCCGGTGCATACCGCTGTTCAACTTCAGGAACACCCGGTGCGGGGTATGCGTCTTGTGGCGGCTGAGCCAGTCGATCTGGGCCTCGCAATGCACCACATGCCACAGGTTGAGGCGCGAGCACAGCTCCAGGTCGCGGGCCTCGAAGCAGCCTTCCAGCAGCAGCAGCGGGCCGCGCCAGCCCAGGCTGCGCAGCCGTTGCGCCTCGGCCAGGTCGAGCAGCGCAAAGCCGTCGGCCCCGCGCAACGCCTCAAAGCAGTTCGCGATGCCGTGGCCATAGGCATTGGCCTTGACCACCGCCCAGACCCGGGCATCGGGGGCCCGGCTGCGGGCTGCGGCCAGGTTGTGGGCCAGCGCGTCGGCATGGACCAGCGCTTCGATCGGGCGGGGCATCGCGCGATTCTGCCTGCCGGCCCGGCGCATCCCGCAAGTGCGGGGGATGGTGCGGGGGATGGTGCGGGGATGGAACGGCGCGGGCCCGGGGCACCGGCAGGGTGCGTGCTATAACCGCGCCGCGTCTGGGCCTGCTGGGCCCGGCGGCCCGATGTGGATGGTGCCCGGTACGGCCCCTACCCGTACCGCCAGGAGACAGATCGAGGCCCCCAACAGCCGGCCCGGGACGAAGCGAATGAAAAAAGGCTTCTACACCATCATGGCCGCGCAGTTTTTCAGCTCGCTGGCTGACAACGCGTTGCTGGTGGCCGCCATCGAGCTGCTGAAAACATCCCACGCCCCGGCCTGGCAGATACCGGCACTGACGCCGATGTTCGCGCTGTTCTATGTGCTGCTGGCACCGTTTGTGGGCGCCTTTGCCGACGCTGTGCCCAAGGGCCGGGTGATGTTCTTGTCCAACACCATCAAGGTGGCGGGCTGCCTGATGATGCTGTTTGGCGGCCACCCCTTGCTGGCCTACGCGGTGGTGGGCCTAGGCGCGGCGGCTTACTCACCGGCCAAATACGGCATCCTCACCGAGCTGCTGCCGCCGTCGCAACTGGTCAAGGCCAATGGCTGGATCGAGGGCCTGACCATCGTCTCGATCATCCTGGGCATCCTGCTGGGCGGCCAACTGGTGGGCCCGAAGCTGTCGCCCATCCTGCTGGCGCTGGACTTCCCGTGGATCGACACCGGGGTCGACACCCCGCCCGAGGCGGCCATCGCGTCGATGGTGGGGGTCTACATCCTGGCCGCCGTGTTCAACCACTTCATCCCGCGCACCGAGTCAGCGCTGCAGCCGCTGGCCGGCAACCCGCGGGTGCTGGTGCGCGACTTTGCCCAGTGCAACGCCAAGCTGTGGTCAGACAAGCTGGGCCAAATCTCGCTGGCCACCACCACCATGTTCTGGGGCGTGGGCGGCAATTTGCGCATCATCGTCTTCCCGTGGGCCGCCGCCGCACTGGGCTACACCACCACCCAGGCCAGCAACCTGGCCGGCGTGGTCTCGATAGGCGTGGCGGTGGGGGCCGTGTGGGCGTCGATGCGCATGCGTCTGGACAAGGCCACCGGCGTGATCCCGCTGGGCATCCTGATGGGGCTGCTGGTGATCGGCCTGAACGCCATCCGCGATGTCTGGGTGGCGGCGCCTTTCTTGATGCTGCTGGGCCTGGCCGGCGGCTACCTGGTGGTGCCGATGAACGCGCTGCTGCAGCACCGCGGCCACAACCTGATGGGCGCCGGGCGGTCGATCGCGGTGCAGAACTTCAATGAGCAGGCCTGCATCCTGGGGCTGGGCGCTTTCTACACCGGCATGACCCGGCTCAACCTGTCGGCCTTTGTGGCCATCGCGGTGTTCGGCATGGTGGTGGCCGGGGTGATGGAGCTGATCCGCCGCTGGCATGCGCGCAACTGCGTGGTCTACCGCGACGAGGTCGAGCGCTTGCTGGCTGTGGCCCGGTCGGACCGGCATTGAGCCCGCTGGCCAGCCACCGCCCGCGGCCCCAGGGCAGTGGGCTGGCGGTGCTGGCGCTGCTGTTCAACGCCTTTTGCTTTGGCGTCAGTTGGTGGCCGTTCCGGCAGATCGCCGGGCTGGGCCTGCACCCCTTGTGGCTCACCGGCATCAGCTATGGCGGGGTGGTGGCGTTGCTGCTGCTGGCACGGCCGGGCGCGCTGCTTGAGCTGGCGCGCACGCCGTCGCTGTGGGCGCTGGTGCTGGCCGCCGGCCTGACCAACGCCTGCTTCAACTGGGCGGTGAGCTTTGGCGACGTGGTGCGGGTGGTGCTGTTGTTCTACCTGATGCCCTTGTGGACGGTGTTTTGGTCGCGCGGCCTGCTGGGGGAGCGCATCAGCCTGCGCGGTGCGGTGCGGGTGGCGCTGGCGTTGGCCGGTGCCGTGGTGGTGCTGTGGCCGGCCGATGCGGCGGTGGCGTTGCGACCGGCCGATGCAGCGGTGGCGTTGCGACCGGCCGATGCAGCGGCCGGGGCCTGGCCGCTGCCACGCAACCTGGCCGAATGGCTAGGGCTGCTGGGCGGCGTCAGTTTTGCGCTCAACAACGTGCTGCTGCGGCGCGAGGCCCGGCGCAGCCAGGTGGCGCGCTCGCTGTCGATGTTTCTGGGCGGCGCGTTGGTGGCGCTGGTGCTGGCGGGCTGGCTGACTTGGCAAGGCCTGGCCGCCCCGCCCCCGGCGCTGGCCTGGCCCTGGGCGCTGGCCGCCTCGGGCCTGGCCTTGTGGTTTCTGGCCGCCAACCTGGCGCTGCAGTTTGCCGCCGCGACATTGCCCGCCAACACCACGGCAGTGATCCTGATCACCGAGGTGGTTTTCGCCACCGTGTCAGCGCTGTGGCTGGGCGCTGGCAGCCTGGGCCCGCGCGAGGCGCTGGGCGCGTTGATGATTTTTGGTGCGGCGCTGCTGGCGGCAGTGCAGCGCGACTGACGGCCCAATCAGCGCGGCAACTGCAGCCCGCCCGCCGACCCGGTGGCGGCCGGCGTCTGCAGGCTGCTGAGCTTGCCCAGCACCTGGGCCAGCGCCGCCGGCACCAATGGTTTGCCCAGAAAGGCATGGGCCCCGGCCAAGGTGCCGCGCACCTGGTGTACCGGGTCGTGGAAGGCCGACACCACCACCACCACCGGCAGCGCCACGCCCGCATGGCACCAGCGGTGGCGCACCTGGTGGCAAAGCTCGAAGCCGTCCAGCCGGCTGTCCTCGCCCAGGTCCAGATCGAGGAAGACCAGGCCATAGGGCTGGCGCTGCAGCAGGTCGAGGGCCCGGTCGCTGTCGCGGGCGAAATCGGCCTCGACGCCATGGCGCACCAGGTGGCGGTGCAGGAAATGCAGCGCGATGTCGCTGTCGTCCACCAGCAAGGCGCGCGGCGGCACCCAGGCCGGCTGCGCGGCAGACCGGCGCTGCCGCACTTCCTGCTGCGCCCGGTGCCAGGGGCTGTGCAGGCGCTCGCCCTGCGGCGCCAGCGGGTGGGGGCTGCGGTCGGTGTGGACAGCAAGCGGAGGGATTGCCGGCAACACCGGCACCGGCGCGGCCGCGTCGGCCGGCCCGGCGGGCGTGATCGCGGGTGACAAGGGCGCGGGCATCGCTGGGGCAGGTATCGCTGGGGCAGGTATCGGTGAGGCAGGTACTGGCGGCGCGGTCATCGGCGGGGCAGGCCGCGCCGCGACCAGCCGGCTGGCCGGCTTGTGGGCCATCGCGTCCAGCCGCTGCAGCACCAGGGCCGGGTCCACCGTCTCGGGGTGGCTGACGGTGCCGGACGCTGCGGTCGACACCAGCACCGCATCGGCCACCCGGCCCAGCGCGGCCAGCAATGCCAGGCCCTCAGGGTGGTCGGCGTCCACCACCACATAACGGGCGTCGTCCACGCCCAACACCGGCTGGTAGGCCGGCACGCGGCGCCCGGCACTGGCCAACGAGGCCGACAAGGCCTGGCGGTCGGCGGGGCCGAAGCCAAGGATGGCGACCGGGATCGGGGAGGACATGGGGGCGGTTGTCGGCCGGCTGTGGGGCGCTGTGCCCGGGCCTGGCGTTGACCTATGTTGGGCTGCGGGCGCAGGGCCCGTCAACCCTGGGCCGGTAGCGAACTGGGGATACCATGCCGCCGCAGTATCGCCCAGCGCGGCACCCGCAACTTCTGCAGTGAGTCCCATGCCAGCCACCCATCTCAGTGACTTTGAAGCCACCGACATCCAGGGCCGCCCGGTGCGCCTGGCCGAGCATGCCGGCAAGGTGCTGTTGATCGTCAACACCGCCAGCCAATGTGGCTTCACGCCGCAGTTTGGCGGCCTGCAAAGGCTGTGGGACCGCTACCGCGAGCAAGGCCTGGTGGTGCTGGGCTTCCCCAGCAACCAGTTTGGCCACCAAGACCCGGGCAGCAATGACGAGATCGCATCCTTCTGCCAACTCAACCACGGCGTGAACTTCCCGATGATGGCCAAGGTGGACGTCAACGGCGCGGCCGCCCATCCGCTCTACCAATGGCTGTGTGCGCAAGCCCCGGGGCTGCTGGGCAGCAAGGCCATCAAGTGGAACTTCACCAAGTTCCTGGTCGGCCGCGACGGCCGGGTGATCAAGCGCTATGCGCCCCTGGATGCGCCCGAGAAACTGGCCGCCGACATCGAGGCCGCACTGCGCGGCTAAGCGCCCGCCGGGCCGGATGCCCACTCGCCCCGGCCGATAATCGGCGCCCCACCGCCGGAGAGCCCCGATGTTCCAGCATGTGCAGCCCTACGCGGGCGACCCGATCTTTGCGCTGGTCGATGCCTACAACGCCGACCCGCGGCCGGCCAAGGTCAACCTGTCGATCGGCATCTACTTCGACGAGCAGGGCCGCCTGCCGGTGCTGCCCAGCGTGCAGCTTGCCGAGCAGCGCATCCTGGCCGCCGGGGGCGCCAAACCCTATCTGCCGATGGAGGGCGACGCCGCCTGCCGGGCCCAGGTGCAGGCCCTGCTGCTGGGCGCCGGCCACCCCGCCATCAGCGAGGGCCGGGTGGCCACGCTGCAGACCGTGGGCTCGTCGGGCGGCCTCAAGGTGGGGGCCGATTTCCTCAAGGCCTGGCTGCCCGATGCGCAGGTGTGGGTGAGCGACCCGACCTGGGACAACCACCGCGCGATGTTCGAAGGCAGTGGCTTCACGGTCAATACCTACCCCTACCACGACGCGGCCAGCGGCGGCCTGCGCTTTGAGGCCCTGCTGGCCACCCTGCAAGGCCTGCCCCGGCGCAGCATCGTGCTGCTGCATGCCTGCTGCCACAACCCCACCGGGGTGGACCTGAGCCCGGCCCAGTGGGACGCACTGATCCCGGTGCTGCGCCAACGCGAGCTGCTGCCCTACCTTGATCTGGCCTACCAGGGCTTTGGCCTGGGCATCGAAGAGGACGCCTATGCGGTGCGGGCACTGGCCGACGCCGGCCTCACCTTCTTCGTGGCCAATTCATTCAGCAAGAGCATGAGCGTCTACGGTGAGCGCTGCGGCGCGCTCAGCGTGGTCTGCACCACCCCGGCCGAGGCCGCGCTGGTGCTGGGCCAGTTGCGCTTCACGGTGCGGCGCATCTACAGCAGCCCGGCGCTGCATGCCGCCCGCATCGTGGCCCATGTGCTGGGCGACGCTGACCTGCGGCCGATGTGGGTGGCCGAGCTGGCCGCCATGCGCCAGCGCATCGCGGCGATGCGGCAAGCGCTGCATGATCGATTGCAGGCCCTGGTGCCAGGGCAGGACATCGGCTACCTGCTCAGCCAGCGCGGCATGTTCAGCTACACCGGCCTCAGCGCCGCGCAGGTGGACAGGCTGCGCGATCAGCATGCGGTCTACCTGATCCGCTCGGGCCGCATCTGTGTGGCGGGGCTGAACACCGGCAATCTGGGCCGCACCGCCGAGGCGCTGGCGGCCGTGCTGACGCGCTGACGTACTGACGTACTGACGTACTGACGTACTGACGTACTGACGTACTGACGGGATGATCGTTGCCTTAGATGCAGCGCCCGCCGTCCACCTCCATGCACACCCCGGTGATCATGCTGGCCTCGTCGCTGCACAGAAAGCAGGCGGCGTTGCCCAGGTCCTCGGGCTGGCTGAAGCGGCCCAGCGGGATGGTGGACAGGAACTTGGCACGCATCTCGGGCGTGTCTTCACCCAGAAAGCTTTTGAGCAGCGGGGTCTCGCCGGCCACCGGATTGAGCGCCACCACCCGGATGCCAAACGGCGCCAGCTCCACCGCGTTGGCGCGGGTGGCGGTGATCACCCAGCCCTTGCTGGCGTTGTACCAACTCAGGCGCGGCCGCGGGCTGACGCCGGCGGTGCTGGCGACGTTGAGCACCACCCCGCGGATGCCCTGCGGCCCGGGCACATTGGCCTTCAGACGCGGCACGGCCTGGCGCATCGCCAGGTAGATGGCCTTGATGTTGACCGCCACGATGCGGTCGAAGTCGTCCTCGGTCACGTCCTCCAGCGGCTGCGGCAGATGGGTGACCCCGGCGTTGTTGACCAGGATGTCGAGGCGGCCGAAGTGCTGCTCGGCGGCGTCCATCATCCGCCGCACATCGGCCGCAACGGCCACATCCACCTGCACCGCCCGGGCCGCCGCACCCAGCCGGGCGGCCACCCGTTGGCCGCCGGCCGCGTCGCGGTCAGCGATCAGCACCCGCGCGCCTTCGGCCACGAACTTGGCCGCGATGCCCTCGCCAAAACCCGAGCCTGCACCGGTGATGATGGCCACCTTGTCTTTCAATCGCATGGGTGTCTCCGTGGGGCCGCGGGCCGGTCAAGCCGCAAGCAGGTTGTCAAAGGGTTGGTGCCGCTTCCAGCGGTAGGTCTCGAAATCGCGCTCGTCGGTGGACAGGATGCGGCCGTGGCCCAGGTGCTCGGCCAGCAGCACCAGCGACGCATCGGCCAGGTCCATCGGCAAGTTGGCGTACCGCTGCATCAGCGCGGGGATGCGGTGAAGCTGCTCACGCGGCAAGTCCCAAACCATCAGCAGGCCGTCGGCCACGTCGGCCATCAGCTCGTTGGCCTGCCGGGGTGACAGCCGGCGATGGAACAGGTGGCAGACCTCGGTCAGCACCGGCCAGGTGGTGACCCAGCCCTCGGTGGCGGTGCCGGCCTGGGCCACGGCGCGGCCATGCCAGGCGTCGCGGCGGTCGACCAGCGCGTACAAGAAGCCACTGTCGGTGGCGATCATCGGCGGGCGGGATCAGCGCGCCAGGCCGTGCTTGTCGACCAGCGCGTCATAGAACTCGCGCTTGACGTTGGACGCCACATCACTGCGGCCGCTGTCACCCTGGCCGATCATCGCCAGCAAGCGGCGCGGGCCACCTTGCTGGGCCCGCGTCTGGCTGTAGTAGCGCGCCACCGCCTCACGCACCACCTGGCTGACGCTTGCGCCGGTGGCTTGCGTGAGGTAGTTGATCTGCTGCTGGGCCTCGTCATCGAGGCGGGCATTGATGCGCATGGCGGGCTCCGGGTTCAAGTACTGTCAGACAGTGTATGACGGCGGGTAGAAGGCTGTCTATCGCACACAGGCATTGGCCATCGCCAGCGCCGCGCCCACCGACCGACCGATGATCTGCATCGGGTAATTCCAGGGCACGATGTGGCCGGTGACGCCGTGCGGCTCGCGCAGCGTCAGCGCGGTGTAGCCGCTGGCAAACGGGATCGTCTGGCCGTGCAGCTTGTCGGCCGCGCCAGCGTAGAACTCAAGATAGCGCGCCAATGCCAGCGCATCGGCCCGGCCCTGCGTGAGCGGCTTGCCCACGTCCAGCGCCTCCAGGTGCGCCAGCTCGTCGGCGCGGGCCAGCGTGAGGGCGCTCATCCTGTGCAGGATGCGTCCGCGCTCGGCGGCGGTCAGCGCGCCCCAGGGGCCGTCCAGCGCGGCCTGGGCGGCGGTCACGGCAGCATCGATGTCGGCGGCGTTGCCGCGTGCAATCTCGGCCAGCAGGCTGCCATCGCTGGGGTTGTGCAGGGCCAGCGTTTCACCGCTGCTGCCGGCGCGCCAGGCGCCACCGACCAGCACCAGGC
>JANLZT010000310.1:0-4274 GCA_031366465.1 Betaproteobacteria bacterium
GTAGACCTGGAACTGCTTGGGGTACTTGGCCTCGTAGCGCGTCATCCAGGCCTTGCCGCCGGGCATTTTTTCCAACGACGCGCCACCTTCGGCGCAGACCACGCCGGCCAGCGATTTGGCGCCGCCCGACAGCTCGGCCAGCTTGGCGGTGCAGATGCCGTCGCCGCCGAAGAACTTGACGTTGGACAGGCCCAGCTGGTCCATCTGGCGAAGCATCGGGCCGGCTTGCGGGTCCATGCCGCCGTAGAACACGGCGTCGGGCGCCTTGCTCTTGATGGCGGTCAGGATGGCCATGAAGTCGGTGGCCTTGTCGTTGGTGAACTGCTCGTCCACCACCGTGATGCCCTTGGACAGCGCGGTCTTCTTGAAGACCTCGGCCACGCCCTGGCCGTAGGCGCTGCGGTCGTCGATGATGGCAACCTTCTTGACATGCAGGGTGTTGGCCGCATACAGCGCCAGGCCGGCACCCAGCGCGTTGTCATTGGCCAGCATGCGGAAGGTGGTCTTGTAGCCCTGCTGGGTCAGCTTGGGGTTGGTGGCCGACGGCGTGATGTGCGGGATGCCGCAGCCGTTGAAGACGGTGGACGCCGGGATGGTGGTGCCCGAGTTCAGGTGGCCGACCACGCCGTTGACCTTGGCGTCGCACAGCTTCTGCGCAGCGGCCGTGCCTTGCTTGGGGTCGGCGGCGTCGTCCTCAGCGACCAGTTCGAGCTTGACCTTCTTGCCGCCGATGGTCACGCCCTTGGCGTTCAAGTCGTCAACGGCCATGCGGGCGCCGTTCTCGTTGTCCTTGCCGTAGTGAGCCTGGGCCCCCGAGACCGGGCCGACATGGCCGATCTTGACGACCATGTCCTGCGCTTGGGCGGTGCCGGTGAGCGCCACCATGGCGGCGAAGGAAGCGCCAGCGATCACATTGAGCTTGACTTGCATGCGGATATCTCCAGGAGGATGTGTTGAGCGCAAAAACGCGGTTTCAGGGACTTTCCCAACGGGCGAGACGATACACCGGTTGAAGGGGTATTCCCGGTGCCTGGCGCTCCGGGCTTGCCCTAGCCAACTTGGCGGCGCAAAGCCGGGCTGGCTCACGCCGCACTGGCAACGTGGTTGGTCGGGGTGATGCCGGCGGCCAGGTAGCCGCGCCACCGCTGGCGTCCACTTTGGATGTCGTCATCGCTGTCGGCCACCACCTCAAACACCTTGGCATAGGCCAAGGCCCCCTCGACCGGCGCCGGGCCCAGGTTGATCAGCACCTCGGCAGGGCCGGCCTCGGCCGCCACATCGGCCAGCAGCACCGGCGTGCGGCCGAGGTGGTCGGCCAGCGGGCGGCCCGCCAGCAACCTGGCATGCGGCAGGAACTAGTCTTTGTCGAAGGTCCAGAGCAGGCTGCCCAGGCTGGCCAGTTGCTCTGTCGAACCGGTCACCACCACCCGCTGGCCGCTGCGCCAGGCCTTGCGCACCAGGCGGCAGGTGTAGCCCAGCTTGTCGGCCACGGCGGTGTGGAAGGCGACCGTGCCCATGCGCAGCCAGGGTGCAGTGGGTCAGCTGGCCTGCGCCAGCAACCAGTGGGTGAGCAGGCCCACCGGCCGGCCGGTGGCACCTTTGGCCGCGCCCGACTTCCAGGCGGTGCCGGCGATGTCCAGGTGGGCCCAGCGGTAGGCGCCGGCAAAGCGCTTGAGAAAGGCGGCCGCCGTGATCGCGCCACCGGCCCGGCCGGCGATATTGGCCACGTCGGCAAAATTGCTCTTCAGGCCTTCGTCATAGTCGGCATCGATGGGCATGCGCCAGCAGGGGTCCAGCGCTTCTTCGCCGGCCTGGCCCAGGGCCTCGGCCAGGCCGTCATCGGGCGAAAACAGCCCCGACCGCACGCCGCCCAGCGCCACCACGCAGGCCCCGGTGAGGGTGGCAATATCGACCACCGCCGCCGGCTTGAAGCGCTCGACATAGGTCAGCGCATCACACAGCACCAGCCGGCCTTCGGCGTCGGTGTTGAGCACCTCGATGGTCTGGCCCGACAGGCTGGTGACCACATCGCCCGGCTTGAGCGCCTTGCCGCTGGGCAGGTTCTCGCAGGCCGCGATCACGCCGATGACATTGATCAAAGGCTGCAGTTGGGCCACCGCGCGCAGCGTGCCCAGCACACTGGCGGCGCCCCCCATGTCGAACTTCATCTCGTCCATCTCGCCGGCCGGCTTGATCGAGATGCCGCCCGAATCAAAGGTGATGCCCTTGCCCACCAGCACGAAGGGCTTGGCGGTCTTGGCCGCACCCTGGTAGTGCATGACGATGAAGCGCGGCGCCTCGTCCGAGCCCTGGGCCACCGCCAAAAAGCTGCCCATGCCCAGCGCCGCGATGCCTTTTTGGTCCAGTACCTCGACCTTCAGGCCCTGGGCGCGGCACATCTTGCGGGCCTCATTGGCCAGGATGGTGGGGGTGCAGTGGTTGGCGGGACGGTTGGCCAGCTCGCGCGCCAGCGCAACGCCCTCACCGATGGCCGCAGCCGCGGTCAGGCCGGCATCGGCGGCCTGGGCCTCGGCCTTGTGGGCCACCAGCAGCGTCAGCTTGTTCAAGGCCGGTGCGGCGGGTGCGCTGGGCTTGGTGCTGCGGTAGAGGTAGACGCTGTCACAGGCCGCTGCGGCCAGCGCCTCGGCCTGGGCCGAGTCCAACGGGTCGGTGCCCGCCACCAGCAGCGCCAGGTGCTTGACCGGCAGGCCCTTGAGCAGCGCGATACCGGCGGCCGCAGCGGCCTTCAAGGCCTTGGGGCTGGCATCGGCCGCCACCACCACCGCCAGCCGCGGGCTCTTGACGCCGGCCACCTGGCGCAGGTAGGCGCTCTTGCCGGCTTTGTGCACCAGGTCGCCCTGGGCCAGCGCATCGGCCAGCGCCGCCGCCAGCGGGGCGTCCAGCCCAGCCGGCAATTGGTCGCCCACCAGCAGCAACAGCAAGCCATCCACAGCCAGGCGGCTGACGGCCCCGGCGGCCATCACTTGCGAACGAAAGTCCATAATCTGCCCAGGTTGTGAGGGCCCCCCAGGCCTGCCGCCCAGCGCTGGCAGCCGCCCTCGGGGGCAACAAGTCGACCGGGATGCCCAGCGTTGACTTGAAAGAGCCAAAGATGTTATTCGATTCAACCGTGCGCCGAGAGCTGTCCCGCAGCTTCGGTGCCACGCTGGTGGTGATCCTCACCATCGTCATCACCATGATGCTGATCCGCACCCTGGGCATGGCCGCCGGCGGTGAGGTGGCACCCGAGGACGTGGTGCTGCTGCTGGGCTATACCGCGCTGGGCTATCTGCCGATGATGCTGGGCCTGAGCCTGTTTGTGTCAGTGGTGGTGTCGCTGGGCCGCATGTACCGCGACAGCGAGATGGTGATCTGGTTCTCCAGCGGCCTGGGGCTGGGCCGCTTCGTGCGCCCGGTGCTGGCGATGGCCTGGCCGGTGCTGGCGGTGGCGGCGGCGCTGCTGCTGTTTGTCTGGCCCTGGATCAACCGCAGCAGCGTTGAGCTGCGCAGCCGCTACGAGCAGCGCACTGACTTGTCCAGGGTGGCGCCAGGCGTGTTCCAGACCTCGCGCGACGGCAGCCGGGTCTTCTTTGTCGACCGCGCCAGCCAAGAGGGCGTGCAAGCCCAGCATGTGTTTGTGCTGACGCGCCTGCCGGCCAACGAATCGGTGGTCTCGGCGCGCAGCGGCCAGTTGGTGAGCGAGGGCGAGGACCGGGTGTTGCGCCTGACCCACGGCCAGCGCAACGAGACCGACAGCGCCACCGGCAGCCGCACCTTGGCCAGCTTTGAGACCTACCAGGTGCTGATCGGCGAGAGCGCGGCGCGCACTGCCCAGGAGCAACCGCCCAAGGCCATGAGCAGCCTGGCGCTGCTGCGCGAGGCCGGCCCGCGCCACCAGGCCGAGCTGGCCTGGCGCCTGGGCATGCTGCTGGCGGCCGCCAACCTGCTGCTGCTGGGCATCGGCCTGTCGGCGGCGCAGCCGCGGCGGGCCAGCAACTGGAATCTGCTGCTGGCCCTGCTGACCTTCATGGCCTATTTCAACGGCGTCAACCTCAGCCAGGCCTGGGTCGCGGCGGGCCGCTTCCCGGCGCTGCCGCTGATGCTGGCACTGCACGGCGGCGCGCTGGCGATCGCCTGGACCCTGATCTGGTGGCGCAACCACGGCACCGTGATGCGCCGGGTCGGCCTGTGGAGGCCGACATGAAGACCGTGCGCCGGCTGCTCTACCGCGACATCGTCTGGTCGGTGGTGTTTGTGGCCATCGCTTTCCTGAG
>JANLZT010000316.1:0-2841 GCA_031366465.1 Betaproteobacteria bacterium
TGGCCGCGTGGGCCCTGCCGCTGGCCGGCACCGCCCGGGCGCAAGCCGCGTATCCGGCCGGCCCGATCCGCTTCGTCGTGCCCTACCCGCCGGGTGGGCCCACCGACCTGATGGCCCGATTGCTGCAGCCCGAGCTGCAAACCCGGCTGGGCGTGACGGTGATCATCGACAACAAGAGCGGTGCCGGTGGCAATGTGGGCAGTGCCGAGGTGGCGCGCCAGGCTCCCGCCGATGGCTTGACGCTGCTGCTGGCCGCCAGCGGGCCGATGGCGGTCAACGCCAGCCTGTTCAAGAGCATGAGCTTCAATGCGCTGACCGACCTGGCGCCGGTGATCCAGATCTCGTCCTTCCCGCTGGTGCTGGAGGCCCACCCGTCCTTGAACGTCAAGACCGTCAAGGAGCTGGTCGCGCTGGCCCGGCAGGACAGCGCAGGCTTGAGCTATGCGTCGGCCGGCAGCGGCACGCCGCAGCACCTGGCCGGCGAGATCTTCGGCAAGGCGGTGGGGGCCAAGATGACCCATGTGCCCTACCGCGGTGCCGGCCCGGCGCTCAACGATGTGGTGGGTGGCCAGGTCAAGGTGATGTTCGACGTGCTGGGCAGTTCACTGCAACACATCCAGGCCGGCAAGCTGGTGCCACTGGCGGTGACCTCGGCCCAGCGCAGCCCGGCCCTGCCCCAGGTGCCCACGCTGATCGAGGCCGGCCTGGCCGGTGTCGAGCTGACCGCCTGGCATGGCATCGCGGTGCGGGCCGGCACGCCCTCGGCGGTGATCGCCAAGCTCAACGCCACCTTCAATGCGATCTTCAAAGACGCCGTTTTCCGCAAGAAGTGGGAGGCCATCGGCACCCCGGTGGTGGCCGGCACGGCCGAGCAGTTTGGGGCGCTGATCCGCACCGAATCGGTCCGCCTGGGCCGGCTGGTGCGGGACTCCGGCGCCACCGCCGATTGAGCCGCGGGCCGGCCCCGCATCGATCCGATCAATGACCTTGCCAGCCACGCCATGAGCCAACCCTTCGACTACAAATCAGCCTACCCGTCCACCCGACTGCCGGTGTTTGCCCGCAATGTGGTGGCCACCTCGCACCCGCTGGCGGCGCAGGCCGGCCTGCGGGTGATGGCCGACGGCGGCAATGCGGTGGACGCCGCCGTGGCCACCGCAGCGGTGATGACGCTGGTCGAGCCCTGCAGCAACGGCCTGGGCTCGGACGCCTTCTGCATCCTCTGGGACGGCCAGGCCCTGCATGGCCTGAATGCGTCGGGCCCGGCCCCGGCCGCCTGGACGCCGGATTACTTCAAGCGCAAGTACGGCGGCGCTGCACGCAGCTTGCCGCTGCGCGGCTGGGACGCGGTGACCGTGCCCGGCGCGGTGGGCGGCTGGGTGGCACTCAGCCAGCGCTTCGGCAAGCTGCCGTTTGAGCAACTGATGGCGCCGGCCATTGCGATCGCCGAGCGCGGCTTTGCGGTGCCGGTGGTGGTGCAAGAAAAATGGGCCGCCGCCGCCCAGTTGCACGATTTGGCCAGCCAGCCCGGCTGGGCCGAGACTTTTTTGCCGCGCGGCCGCGCGCCTGAGGTGGGTGAGCTGTTCCGCATGCCGGGCGCCGCGCGCATGCTGCGGTCGATTGCCGCAAGCCACGGCCAGTCGCTCTACGGCGGCGAGATCGCCCAGGCCCTGGCCGCGCAAGCGGCGCGCCAGGGTGGCGCGATGACGGTGGCCGACCTGGCCGCCTACCAGCCCGAGTGGGTGGCCCCCATTGGCCAGGACTACCACGGCCACCGCCTGCACGAGATCCCGCCCAACGGCCAGGGCATTGCCGCGCTGATCGCACTCGGCATCCTGCAGCACTTCGACATCCAAGCCCATGCGGTGGACAGCGTGCAGGCCCAACATCTGCAGATCGAGGCCATGAAGCTGGCCTTCGCCGATGTCTACCGCTACGTGGCCGAGCCGGCCAGCATGCAGGTCTCGGCCCTGCAGATGCTGGACCCGGCCTACCTGGCCGGCCGTGCCAGGCTGATCGATGTGAAAAAGGCCCAGGCCTTCGAGGCCGGCAGCCCGGCTGACGTGCACCGCCGCGGCGGCACCATCTACCTCAGCGCGGCCGACGAGAGCGGCATGATGGTCAGCTTCATCCAGAGCAACTACCTGGGCTTTGGCTCGGGCGTGGTGGTGCCCGAGTTTGGCCTCAGCCTGCAGAACCGGGGCCATGGCTTCAACCTTGATGCGGCCAGCGCCAACTGCGTGGCGCCGGGCAAGCGGCCCTTCCACACCATCATCCCGGCGTTCTTGACGCGGGATGGCCGGCCGCTGATGAGCTTTGGCGTGATGGGCGCCAATATGCAGCCCCAGGGCCATCTGCAAACCCTGGTGCGGATGCTCGATTTTGGCCAGAACCCGCAGGCCGCCTGCGACGCGCCGCGCTGGCGTGTCAATGAGGGGCTGGCCATCAATGTCGAGGCGGCGATGGCTGCGACCACCGTGCAGGGCCTGGCCGACCTGGGCCACCGGGTGGAGGTGCTGCACGACAGCTACCAGGATTTTGGGGCCGGGCAGTTCATCTGGCGGCTGGGCGGGCCCGACGGCGACCCGGCGGTGGACGGCTATGTGGCGGCCAGCGATCCGCGGCGAGATGGGCAGGTGGCGGGGTATTGAGCTGGGCCGACAGGCCTACCCGAGACTGGCATCAATCGTGCGCAGCGCAAGCTGCGGGTCCAGCGGCTTGGTCAGGAACTGCGCCGCGCCGGCATCAAAGCACTCGTCGATGCGCTGCGGCCGACTCTCGGCCGAGACCACCACCACCGGGGTGTGGCGCATCCGCGAGTCCGACATCAGCGCCCGCAGC
>JANLZT010000325.1:0-11341 GCA_031366465.1 Betaproteobacteria bacterium
GGGGGCAGCCGGATAATACGGTCATCACTTGCCGCATGCGGCGGCCCACCTCTCCCTCCCGCGCTTGCGAACCCCCCATGTCCGGCAACCCACTCGACCACAAATCCCAGGGCTGGTCGGCCTTGTTTTCAGAGCCGATGAGCGAGCTGGTCAAGCGCTACACCGCCAGCGTCGGCTTCGACCAGCGCCTGTGGCGGGCCGACATTGCCGGCAGCCTGGCGCATGCCGCCATGCTGTGCCGCCAGGCCATCATCGGCGCGCAGGACCTGGCCGACATCGAGCGCGGCCTGGCCCAGATCAGCGCTGACATCGAGGCCGGCCGCTTCGAGTGGAAGCTTGAGTTGGAGGACGTGCACCTCAACATCGAGGCCCGCCTGACGCAATTGGTGGGCGACGCCGGCAAGCGATTGCACACCGGCCGCTCGCGCAACGACCAGGTGGCCACCGACCTGCGGCTGTGGCTGCGCGGCGAGATCGATGCGTTGGCCGCGCTGCTGGCTGGCCTGCAGCGGGCCCTGGTAGAGCTGGCGGCGCTGCACGCCGACACCGTGATGCCCGGCTTCACCCACCTGCAGGTGGCGCAGCCGGTGAGCTTTGGCCACCACTTGCTGGCTTACGTGGAGATGTTCGCGCGCGACGCCGAGCGCCTGGCCGATGCGCGCAAACGCTGCAACCGGCTGCCGCTGGGTGCGGCCGCGCTGGCCGGCACCAGCTACCCGCTGGACCGCGAATCAGTGGCCGCCGCACTCGGCTTTGAGGGCCTTTGCGAGAACAGCCTGGACGCGGTGAGTGACCGCGATTTCGCGATTGAATTTCTGGCGTTCGCCAGCATCACCATGGTGCATGTCTCGCGCATGGCCGAGGAGCTGGTGCTGTGGATGAGCCAGAACTTCGGCTTCATCGACCTGGCCGACCGCTACTGCACCGGCAGCTCGATCATGCCGCAGAAGCGCAACCCCGACGTGGCCGAGCTGGCACGCGGCAAGAGCGGCCGGGTGGTGGGCCATTTGATGGGCCTGATCACCTTGATGAAGGGCCAGCCGCTGGCCTACAACAAGGACAACCAGGAGGACAAGGAGCCGCTGTTCGACACCGTCGACACCCTGGCCGGCACCCTGCGCATCCTCACCGAGATGGTGGCCGGCATCCAGGTCAAGCCGGCGGCGATGCAGGCCGCTGCGCGCCGCGGTTACGCCACCGCCACCGACCTGGCCGACTACCTGGTGAAAAAAGGCCTGCCCTTCCGAGATGCCCACGAGGTGGTGGCGCATGCCGTCAAACTGGGCCTGCGGCGCGGGCTGGATCTGGCCGAGCTGTCGCTGATTGACTTGAAGGCCCTGCACCCGCTGATCGGCGATGACGCGCCCGCCGTGCTCACGCTGCAGGGTTCGCTGCAAGCGCGCAATGTGCGCGGCGGCACCGCGCCGGCCCAGGTGCTGGCCCAGGTGGCCCGCCACCGCGCGCGGCTGCGCTGAGCCCCCGGCCTGCCCGCACCAACCAGCCCGCACCCGCCAGCCCCAGGCTGGCACCCCCCAAGCTGCCAAACCCCCATCGCACTGCCCGCGCAGCGGGCCCGGCGCTGCCGCTTACTCCCCTGGTTTCGCCCTGCTTTTCGCGGTCTTGCCCCTGGCCACCGCGTGGAACCATGGCAGCACTCACCACTGGGGGAATCTTGGGTGTTCGGCTTCACACACGGATCATTGTTGCCAGGCTGGATTGGCTGCGCGCCCCAAGGCGGCCAGTTGTGCGTGGCCCTGGTGCAGACCCCGGCCAGTGGCCCGCCCGCCGTGCGCTGGACCTGCCTGGAAGCCTGGGACCAGCCCACCCCCACGCTGCAGCGGCTGCGGCGCAGCCGCTCCTTGCACCGCCACCGCAGCGTGGCGCTGTTGCAGCGGGCGCAGTACCAGTGCGTGGCGATGGACGCGCCGGCCGACGTGCCGCAGGCCGAATGGGCCCAGGCGGTGCGCTGGCAGCTCAAGGACACGGTGGACTTCCCGGTCGACAGCGCGGCCCTGGATGTGCTGGCGGTGCCGGCCGGCACCAGCTACCGGGCCCAGCCCCAACTGATCGCGGTGGCGGCGGCCGCCGCCCAGGTCGGGCCGCTGGTGGCCCAAGCCAGCGATGCCGGCGCACCCTGGCAGGCCATCGACATCACCGAGACCGCGCTGCGCAACCTGAGCGCGCTGAACCAGCCCGAGAGCAGCGCCCAGGCCCTGCTGCACTGCCAGCCCGACCATGCCACGCTGGTGGTCACCTACCAGGGCGAGCTGCTGTCGACCCGGCAGATGGACCTGGCGCTGCTGCTGCCCGAAGGTGTCGACCCGGCACAACGCGACCAGGCCCATGAGCAGGCCGGGCTGGAGCTGCAGCGCACGCTGGACGGCATCGAGCGCGCGTTTGGGCAGGTCAGCCTGTCGCGCCTGCTGATCACGCCGATGCCGGGCGTGCAGCAACTGTGCGACCACCTCGGCCCGCTGCTGTATGTGCCGGTGCAGGCGATGGTGCTGGCGCAGTTGCTCGACCTGAGCGCCGTGCCGCTGCTGGCCAGCGACCCGGCGCTGCAAAACCTGATGCTGGTCGCCATCGGCGCGGCCCTGCGCAGCGACTGAGCCCACCATGGCCCAGCAACTCAACCTCCTGGACGCCCGGTTTGCGCCGCAGCCACAGCGCTACTCCGCCAAGCACGGCTTGCTGGCCATGGCCGCCGTGCTGGCCCTGAGCGCCGCCGGCACGCAAGCCATGGGCTGGCTGGCCGACCGGGCACTCGCCGACCGCCAGGCCATCGACGCGCAAATGGCGCCGCTCAAGGCCAGGCGCCAGGCCATCAGCAACAGCCCCGACGCTGCGCTGGCGCCCGAGGCCGAGCTGGCCCAACTGCGCCTGCTCGAGGCCGGCCACCGCCGCATCGCCGCCGCACTGGACGCCGGTGTGGCCGGTGCGCGGGAAGGCCATGCCGACTACCTGGAGGCGCTGGCCAGGCGGGCGTCACCGGCGCTGTGGATCACCGCCTTCTCGGTGGCCGAGGACAGCGGCGCGATCGAGCTTGCCGGCCGCATGACCGACGCCGGGGTGCTGACCGACTACCTGCGCAGCCTCAATGCCGAGCCGCGTTTCAAGGGCCGGCCGTTTGCCCAGCTCAGCCTGAAGTCGATGGACAGCCAGGGCGTGGCCCTGCCCTACACCGAGTTTTCACTGCTGTCCAAGGCCGCCCTGCCCGGTGCCAACCCGCCATGAAACTGCCCGCCCCGTCGACTGGCCGGGCCGGCCCGGCCGCCTTCAGCCGCTTGCAGCCGTGGCTGCGGGCCCTGGCCACCAGCGCGCCCTGGCGCGCGCTGCAGCGCCGCTTTGACCAATGCGCGCCGCGCGAGCGGGCGCTGCTGATCGGTGCCGCCGCCGCGGTGGCGCTGATGGGCTGCGACGCGCTGTGGCTGGGCCCGGCCATCAGCCGACAGCGCGCCGCCCAGCGCCAGGTCAGTGAGGCCCAGGCAGCCCTGGCGACCCTGCAGACCGAGCTCCAGACCCTGGCCCAGCGCAATGCCGCGCTGGCCCGCCAGCAACAAGGCGAGTTGGCGCAATGGCGCCAGCGGGTGCGCGACGGCGACGCCGCCTTGCGCCGCCACGAGGACAGCCTGGTCGGCCCCGACCAGATGCTCGACCTGCTGGCCCAATGGCTGGCCGGCCACGGCCCGGTGCGGGTGCGTGCCATGCACTCGCTGGGGCGCAGCGACCTGCTCGCGGCAAGCCCTGGCACTGGCGCCAACGCCGCGCCAGCGGCGCCCAGCGCTGCTTCCCCAGCCGCCAAGCCGGGCGGCAACGGCGCCATCGCCGCCCCGCCCACGCTGTACCGGCACGGCGTGGAGCTGGTGCTGGAGGGCGGTTTCACCGACCTGATGCAGACCCTCAAGGCCCTCGAAGCCCTGCCCCAGCATGTGCTGTGGGGCAGCGTGAACCTGCGGGTCGAGCAACACCCCCGCTCGGTGCTGACGCTGCGCGTCTACACCATCAGTCGCGACCGCCACTGGTTGGAGATATGACCATGCCTGACCGCCCAAGCCCCCAGCCGGCGCAGGCGGACCCCCGCCCGCGCGCCCTGTGCGCCCTGCCTCTGGAGGCCCTGACCCTGGTGCTGCTGGGCTGCGGCGCCGGCGCGCTGTCGGCCGGCCCGCTGGCCGACCCGACCCGCCCGCCGTCGTCGCTGGCCGCTGCCGCCCACGGCGCCACGCCCGTGGCGCGGCCGGCTGGCAGCGATGCCAACCCGGGGCGCAGCAATGCGGCGCTGACCGCCACCACCGCCCTACCTGCCGCAGCGCCCGCGCCGCTGGCCGGCCTGCTGCTGCAGTCGGTCCAAAGCCCGGCACGCGGCCCGGCCCTGGCGATGATCAACGGCCAGTTGGTCAAGGTGGGTGACGCGGTGGCCGGGCGCCAGATCGTCAGCATCGACGCCCAGGGCGTGTTGCTGCGCGGCCCCGACGGCAGCGAGCGCCTGCCATGGCTGGGCGACAGCCCCAAGCAGCAGGCCGGCAGCATCCTGACCAGCCAGGGCACCCAGTTCACCCCGACGCCTGACGGCGCCGACCCCGCCGCCCCCCGCGAAGCCATGCCCCGCGCCGAGCGCAACAGCCCGCCGAGTGCCCTGTCGCTCGCCAGAAAGGCCCAACCATGAGCCGCCGCTCCCCGCCCAACTTGCTGCGCCCCTGGCTGCCGCAAACGTTGAACACGCTGACCGCGCTGACCGCCCTGACCGCGCTGACCGCGTTGACGCTGTCGCCCAAGGCCAGCGCCCAAGGCGCGCAGGCCACCGGCACCGCCGCTGCCGGCGACCCGGCCCCACCCACGGCCGGCGCCGACACGCCGCCGAAGCCAACGCTGCTGGTGCTGCAGCCAGCCCCATCGGCCAATGGGCTGCGGCGCTGGGTGGCGATGCTCGCGCCCAGCCAGGGCTGGTTGGCGACGGGCGCGACGGGCGCGACGGGCGCAACTGCGACTACTGCGACGACTGCGACGACCGCCGCGATTGGCACGACAGCCACCACGGCCACCCCCGCGTCCGGCACCACCCAAGCCGCCGCCGAGGCGGCTGAAGCCCCCGACGCCCCCGCCGCCGAACCCGCCGAACCCGCCGAGCAGGCCCCGGCGGCGCCGCCCGTGCCCGCAGCCCAGCCCATCGACCTGCCGGTGCTGCTGGCGGCCAATGCAGCCGCGCCGCCAGCCGTGCTGCCCAGGCCACTGCCCGCAGCCAGCGAGCCCCCTGCCGTCCTGGCCGCCCTGGCCACCCCGACCGAGAGGCTGGCCGCAGCCCCGCCGCGCGCGCCGCCGCCACCCGCACCGGCCGAGCCGCGCTTTGACCTGGCGATCAACAACGCCCCGGCGGCACAGGTCTTCCTGCAGTTGGCCAATGGCACGGCCTACAACATGCTGGTCTCGCCCGATGTCAGCGGCCTGCTGTCGATCACCCTCAAGGACACCACCGTGCCCGAGGCCATGGACACCCTGCGCGAGATGTTCGGCTTTGAGTACCGCATCACCGGCAACCGGATTTTTGTCTACCCCAACACCGTGCAGACGAGGCTCTACCGTGTCAACTATCTGCCCGGGCGGCGCCAGGGCGCCAGCGACACCCGCATCACGTCCAGCGCCATCAGTGCGTCACCCAACGGTGGCGGTGGTGGCAACAGCAGCGGCGGCAGCGGCAGCGGCGGCAACAACAACGGCGGCGGCAACAGCCTGGCCAGCCGCTCCGACGACAACGCCCATGTGCGCACCACCAACGACACCGATTTCTGGCGCGAGGTGCAGCAGTCACTGACCACCCTGGTGGGCAGCCACGGTGGCCGCAACGTGGTGCTCAACCCGGGCGCCGGGGTGGTGGTGGTCAAGGCCACGCCGGCCGAACTGCGCCAAGTCGAGAACTACTTGAAGGCGGTGCAGTTGTCGATCGAGCGCCAGGTGATGCTGGAGGCCAAGATCGTCGAGGTCAGCCTGAGCAAGGAGTCACAGACCGGCATCAACTGGGCCGGCTTTGGCAAGCTGGGCAGCGGCCTGGCCAGCATCGGCAGCGCCGCACCCGGCAGCCGGCTGGGCGTGGCCGGCGCCCTCAGCAGCGCCGACGGCACCTCGGTGGCGCCCGGGGTGGACCTGACCGCCGGCACCCTGGGCCGCGGCTTCTACGGCCTGGCCTTCCAGGCCGCCAACTTTGCCGCGCTGCTGAACTTTCTGCAGACCCAAGGCGATGTGCAGGTGCTGTCGAGCCCGCGCATCGCCACGCTGAACAACCAGAAGGCGGTGCTCAAGGTGGGCAGTGACGAGCTGTATGTCACCGGCGTGTCCACCAGCACCACCAGCAGTGGCAGCAACTCGGTGTCGTCGCCCACGCTCACCTTGCAGCCCTTTTTCTCGGGCATCTCGCTGGACGTGACGCCGCAGATCGACGACGCCGGCAATGTGATGCTGCATGTCCACCCCACCATCAGCACGGTCTCAGAAAAGAACAAGAACATCGACCTCGGCTCGCTCGGCGCCTTCCGCCTGCCGCTGGCGGCCAGCACCGTCAACGAGACCGATTCGATCGTGCGGGTGCGCGACGGCCAGATCGTGGCCATCGGCGGCCTGATGAAGACCGAGCTGCACGACGACCGCAGCGGCATGCCGGGCCTGAGCGACCTGCCCGGCGTGGGCGGGTTGTTCCGCCAGACCGCCAAGCTGCAGAGCAAGCGCGAGCTGGTGATCATGATCAAGCCGTCGGTGATCCACGAGGACGGCGCCTGGCCCGACGCGCCCAGCTTTGGCGCGCCCCAGGGCCGCGCCCCGGCCGGGGCCGAGCCGGCCAGCGACGCGCGCACGCCGCTGGCGCGCCGCTGACGGCCAGGCCGCCGCCGCCTTCCCACCCACTGCCCGCCGCCTCGCACCGCCCCCGCCATGGCCCGCCCAGAACGCATCCGTCTCGGTGACCTGCTGATCCAGGAGTCGCTGATCACGGCCGGCCAGCTCGACGAGGCGCTGGCCGACCAGAAGAAAAGCGGCCGCAAGCTGGGCCGCATCTTCGTTGACCGGCAATGGGTGACCGAGGTGCAGATCGCCAAGGCGGTGGCGCGCCAGTTGCGGGCGCCTTTCATCGACCTGGCCAACCGCACGCTGCGCCCCGAGGTGGCCGCGCTGCTGCCCGAGACCCATGCCCGGCGCCTGCGCGCGCTGCCCATCGAGGACGGTAGCGTTGGAGGCAGCAGCAGCGGTGGCAGTGGTGCGCTGCGGGTGGCCATGGCCGACCCCACCGACCTGAACGCCTACGACGAGGTGGCGCGCCTGACGCGCCGCGAAATCGACCTGGCGGTGGTGGCCGAGAGCCAACTGCTGGCCGCGCTGGACCGCGTCTACCGCGGTGGCGACGAGATCGCCGGCCTGGCCCGCGAGCTGACCAACGACATCGCCAATGTCCAGGACGAGATCGGCGACCTGCTCGGCCTGGCCAATGTCACCACCGAGGACGCCCCGGTGGTGCGCCTGCTCAGCTCGATGTTCGAGCAGGCGCTGCGCAAGCGAGCCTCCGATATCCACATCGAGCCCCAGGAGCGCAGCCTGCGCATCCGCTTCCGCATCGACGGCGTGCTGCATGTGCAGACCGAGGCCGACCCCAAGATCGCCGGCGCGGTGGCGCTGCGGCTCAAACTGATGAGCGGCCTGGACATCAGCGAGAAGCGCCTGCCGCAGGACGGCCGCTTCCATGTCAAGTTGAAAGCCAGCGCGGTGGACGTGCGCATCAGCACCCTGCCCACCCAGCATGGTGAATCGGTGGTGATGCGGCTGCTCAACCAGAGCGCGGGCCTGCTGTCGCTGGACAACCTGGGCCTGCCGGAGCCGGTAGCCCAGGCCCTGGCGCGCACCCTGGAGCGGCCCAACGGCATGCTGCTGGTCACCGGCCCCACCGGCAGTGGCAAGACCACCACGCTGTACGCCGCGCTCAATGCGCTGAACAACACCGAACGCAAGATCATCACGGTCGAAGACCCGATCGAGTACCGCCTGCCGGGGCTGAACCAGGTGCAGGTGATGGACAAGATCGATCTGAGCTTTGCGCGGGTACTGCGCAGCGCGCTGCGGCAAGACCCGGACGTGATCCTGATCGGCGAGATGCGCGACCAGACCACCGCCGAGATCGGCCTGCGCGCCGCGCTCACCGGCCACCTGGTGCTGTCAACCCTGCACACCAACGACGCGCTGTCGACGCCGCTGCGGCTGATCGACATGGGCGTGCCGCGCTACATGGTGTCCTTGTCGCTGCACCTGGTGCTGGCGCAGCGCCTGGTGCGCACGCTGTGCCCGCATTGCAGCACCGAGCAGGCGCCCGATGCGATGCAACAGGCCTGGCTGGTCCAGACCCTGGGCGGCCAGCCGGCCGCCCAAGGTCTGGGCCAGCCAGGCGCGCGCTGGCGCCACGGCCGGGGCTGCGCTGACTGCAACCTGACCGGCTACAGCGGTCGCACCGGGGTCTATGAGTTCATCGAGATGACCCAGGAGCTGGTGGCGGCGATGAACGACAACGACCCGGCCCGCTTTACCCAGGCCGGCCGGCGCCAGATGGCCGGCCACACGCTGCACCGCGACGCCTTGCGCCTGGCTGCGGCCGGCCGCACCAGCCTGGCCGAGGCGATGCGGGTGGGCGCCCAGCTTGACGCCTAACCGGCCGCGACGACCCCCATGCCCCGATACGCCTACACCGGACGCGCCGCCAGCGGCGCCGTGAGCGGCGAGCTCGACGGCGCCGATGCGTCCGCCGTGGCCACGCTGCTGCAGTCGCGCGGCGTCACGCCGCTGCAGATCCTGGCCAGTGCCAACAAGCTGGCACCGCCCGGCAGCGCCGACCTGGCATTGCACAAGCTGTTCGAGCCCAAGGTGAGGGCCGCCGACGTGATGCTGTTCTCGCGCCAGTTGCACACCCTGCTGCGAGCCGGCGTGCCGATCCTGCGGGCGCTGGCCGGCCTGCAGGAATCGGCCGTCAACCCGGCCATGAAGAAAACCCTGGCCGCCGTGCGCGCCAGCCTGGAATCGGGCATCGAGCTGTCGGTGTGCTTTGCCCAGCAGGGCGGCGTGTTCGACCATTTTTATGTGGCGATGGTGCGGGTGGGCGAGATGACCGGCCGGCTCGATGAGGTCTTCATGCGCTTGTTCAAGCACATCGAGTTCGAGCAGTTCATGCACCAGCAGGTCAAGGCCGCGGTGCGCTACCCCAGCTTTGTGGTCAGCGCGATGGCGGTGGCGGTGGGGGTGATCAACACCCTGGTGATCCCGGCCTTTGCCGATGTCTTCAAGAGCTTCAATGCCGAGCTGCCATTGGCCACCCGCATGCTGGTGGCCAGCAGCCAGTTCACGCTGCAATACGGCTGGGCCCTGCTGGGCACGGCTGCAGGCGGTTTTTTTGGTTTGCGCCGCTGGATCGCCCGCCCGGCCGGCCGGCTGGCCTGGGACCGCCTGCGCCTGCGCCTGCCGCTGGCCGGGGCGATCGTGCAAAAAGCCACGCTGTCGCGCTTTGCCCGCAGCTTCTCGCTGGCCCTCAAGAGCGGGGTGCCGGTGGAGCAAGCGCTCAGCGTGGTGGCCCAGACGGTGGACAACGCCTACATCGCCCGCAAGGTCGATGGCATGCGCGAATCGGTGGAGCGCGGCGACACCATCCTGCGCTCGGCGGTGGCCTCGGGCATCTTCACCCCGGTGGTGCTGCAGATGATCGCGGTCGGCGAAGAAACCGGCGCGGTGGACGAATTGATGGAGGAGATTGCCGAGCTTTACACCAACGAGGTTCAGTACGAGCTCAAGACGCTGTCACAGCAGATCGAGCCGATCCTGATCGTCTTTCTCGGTGCCCTGGTGCTGTTGCTGGCCCTGGGTGTTTTCTTGCCGCTGTGGGATCTTGGCCGCGTGTCGCTCAAGAAATGATTTGTCGCAGCCGATAAGCAATTGACCCCCGGCCGGACGGACCTGGGCGCTACTGCCCCCCATCCCATCCCACCGCTACCGGTAACACCAACGGAGTATCACCATGTTCAAACGCCAACTGGGTTTCACGATGATCGAGCTGATCGTCGTGATCGTCATCCTGGGTATCCTGGCCGCGACTGCGCTGCCCAAGTTCATCGATCTCAACAGCGACGCCAAGGCCGCCGCGCTCAAGGGCGTGACCAGCGCTGCGGCCAGCTCGATGAGCATCAACTACGGCGGCTGCGCGGTCACCAGCCATGTGGTCACCGCCTTCAAGTGCGTCAAGGTCTCGAACTGCACCGACATCGGCAGCATCATGCAGGCCGGCCTGCCCACCGGCTACACCAGTGCCACCAGCGTGCTGCTGGGCACCGGCGCGGCCGGGTCCAACGGCGTCGAGGCCACCTGCACCATCACCCAGACGTCGGGTGGCGCCACCGCCACCTACACCGGCATTTCGGCCGGCAACTGATCTCCGCCAAGCGGCGCGATGCTGCGCGCAATAGCCCTCGCCTGGCCCCGCCAGGCAATCATCCAGGCGCTGCGGCGCCTGTTTGCGCTGGGGCTGGTCTGGTTCTGCTTCGGGCTGTGTTGTTTGCTGCTGATGCCGGCCCCCGCCCAGGCCACCATCGTCTACCTGGGCACCACCAGCGGCCGCAATGAGAGCCTGCCGGTGGACGGCAGCCCGGGCGCGGTGACCATCGCCAAGCCCAGCAGCGCCAAGCCCGGTGACGCACTGATCGTCTCGGTCGCCGCGCGGCCCCACGGCATGACGGCGGTGGCGCCGGCCGGCTGGATCCTGATGACCTTCACCGACGAGGTCAACGGCGGCACCTCCACCGCGCCGGGCGGCATGTCGCTGATCACCTACCTCAGGATCGTCGGCGTGGGCGAGCCGGCCAACTACACCTGGACCTTTGCCAACCCGTCCAATGACGGCGGCATGGCGGTGGGTGGCTTGCTGCATTTCTCGGGCATCGACACCGCCAGCAGCAACCCCATCGACGGCAATGGCACGGTGTGGAGCGCCAAGGTCAACGCCAGCAGCCTGACCCAGGCCACCACCTCGATCAGCACGCTGTCGACCAACACCATGATCGTGTCGTCGATCACGATTTTGTCGTCGACCACATTCGCCACCCCGACCGGACTGGCCGGCCTGGTCGAACGCATCGATCAATCGGCCCCGGTGAGCCCGGGCTCGGTGGGCATGACGATGCAGATGTCGACCGCCCCGCGTGCCGGTGCCGGTGCAACCGGCGCAGTGCAGGCGGTGGCCGCCAACTATGCCGACTATGGCGTCGGCCACCTGATGGCGCTCAAGCCCTCGGCCATCGACTCGGCCATCACCATGGTGCGCAGCGGCGCCATCAGC
>JANLZT010000341.1:0-2499 GCA_031366465.1 Betaproteobacteria bacterium
TGATGGCCGCTACTACGTCGACTGCGTGCGGGCCTGAGGCGCCGGGCCCTCAGGCGGCCGGGCTGACCATCGCCACCTGGCTGAAGCCGCCGTCCACATAGACGATCTCGGCGCTGATGCCGCCGGCCAGGTCGGACAGCAAGAAGGCGGCGGCGTTGCCCACGTCGTCGATGGTGATGGTGCGGCGGATCGGCGTGGCGGCGGCAAATTCGCTCAACAACTTGCCAAAATCCTTGATGCCCGACGCCGCCAGCGTTTTGATCGGGCCGGCCGAGATGCCGTTCACCCGCACCCCCTTGCTGCCCACGCTCTGCGCCAGAAAGCGCACGCTGGCCTCCAGCGAGGCCTTGGCCAGGCCCATGGTGTTGTAGTTGGGCACGTAGCGCAGGGCGCCCAGGTAGCTGAGTGTCAGCAGCGCGGCACCCGGGCGCAGCCGGGGCAGGGCGGCCTTGGCCATCGCCGGGAAGCTGTAGGCCGAGATGTCGTGGGCGATGCGGAAGTTTTCGCGCGTCAGGCCGTCGAGAAAATCGCCGGCAATCGCCTCGCGCGGCGCGAACGCGATCGCATGCACAAAGCCGTCGAACTGGTCCCAGTGCTGGCCCAGCCCGGTAAACAGGCGCTCGATCTGCGCGTCGTCTGACACATCGCAGTCAAACACCAGCGTTGAGCCAAAGTCGGCGGCAAACTCGGTGATGCGGTCCTTGAAGCGCTCGCCCTGGTAGCTGAAGGCCAGTTCGGCGCCTTCGCGGTGGCAGGCCCGGGCGATGCCGTAGGCAATCGAGCGGTTGTTCAACACGCCCGTGATCAACAAACGCTTGCCGACGAGAAAACCCATGGCTGGAAGTCCTGTGCTGGTGCGACAGAGTCAAGCCTTGGATTCTGGCATGTTGGGGGGCTGGGTGCCCTCGGCTATTGCTGGGCTTGCCGCATCAGGATACAATCCCACCTTTCGCTGAAGAGCAAAGTTGGGCGGACTTTCCAGCCCATTTTTTTTGGGCGAACGGTTTTGTTCGGGGGTAAGCCCCTAGCTCGACAGCGTGGGGTTTGTGAAGCAGCTCACGCTTGTCGTAGCAAGCTTGGAGCGCAAGGGTCTGTCGCCGCTGGGCTTGGCCGCGGTAGGTAGGTGGCTGGAACGGTTGGCATCGGTGAAGGATTGAAGTCAGGCATGTTGGTTGCGGCGGTTTCAACAGGTTGGCAGCAGGTGCTGGAGCGCACGGTGGCTGGCCTGGGCTTCGATGTGGTGGATGTCGAGCGCGCGGCGGGTGGGCTGCTGCGCGTCACCATCGACCGGCTGCCGGGGCAAAGCTACAACACCGGGCCGGGCGAATTTGTGGTGGTCGAGGATTGCGAGATCGTCACCCGCCAGTTGCAGTTTTTGCTGGAGGTCGAGGCGGTGGACTACGCCCGGCTGGAGGTGTCGTCGCCCGGGCTGGACCGCCCGCTTAAAAAGCTGGCCGATTGGCAGCGCTTTGTGGGTGTGGACATCGAAGTCACGCTGCGCGAGCCCTTCCAGGGCCGTCGCAAGTGGCGCGGTGAGCTGGCGGCGGGCAGCGACGATCAATCCTGGCGATTGATCCTGCCGGCCGACAAGCCAATGTCCCGCACCGCCAGCAAGCGCCTGGCCAAACTGGCCGGTGTTGCGGCGGACGGCGCGGCTTCGCAAAAGACGCTGGATTTTTTGCTGGACGAGGTGCGTGAGGCGCGCCTGGTGCCGGTGGTGGACTTCAAGGGGCGCCGCGGTGGGGCGGCCGGGCCGTTGGACGGGCCGGCTGACAGCCAGGCGCTTGAGGCGCAGAACGTAGACGGAGCCGAGGACTGATGAACCGCGAAATGTTGATGTTGGTCGAGGCCATCTCGCGCGAAAAGAGCGTGGACGGTGAAGTGGTCTTCGGCGCGGTCGAGGCGGCCTTGGCCCAGGCCACCAAGAAGCTGCATGGCGGCGAGGTCGACATCCGGGTGGCGGTGGACCGCGATACCGGCGACTACGAAACCTTCCGCCGCTGGCTGGTGGTGCCTGACGAGGCCGGCCTGCAGAACCCCGACGGCGAAGAGATGCTCTCAGACGCGCTTGATCGCATCGCCGAGATCGAGGTCGGTGACTTTATTGAGGAGCCGGTGGCGTCGGTGCCGATCGGCCGCATCGGCGCGATGGCCGCCAAGCAGGTGATCCTGCAAAAGATCCGCGATGCCGAGCGCGAGACCCTGCTGAATGACTTTCTGTCGCGCGGCGACAAGGTCTTCGTCGGCACCGTCAAGCGCCTGGACAAGGGCGACATCATCGTCGAGAGCGGCCGGGTTGAGGGCCGATTGAAGCGCAGCGAGATGATCCCCAAGGAGAACCTGCGCATCGGTGACCGGGTGCGGGCCTATATCGCCGGCATCGACACCGTGGCCCGGGGCCCGCAGATCATGCTGTCGCGCTCGGCGCCGGGCTTCATGATCGAGCTGTTCGCGCAAGAAGTGCCCGAGATGGAGCAGGGCCTGCTGGAGATCAAGAGT
>JANLZT010000364.1:0-3315 GCA_031366465.1 Betaproteobacteria bacterium
CGGCGCATCCACTATGGCGAAGCCGAGCACCGGGGCATTCGCGGCCAGGCCAGCGCCGAGGACCGCGCGGCCCTGGCCGACGAGGGCATCGAGGTGATGCCGCTGCCATTGCCCGCCGGCATGAAGGGCCCGTCGCACTGACCTGCGTGGCCCGGCCGCAGGCGGTTTGGTCAGCGCGGTATCACCCGCCCCGGGTTGAGCAAGCCCTGCGGGTCCAGCGCCTGCTTGATCGCCCGCATCAGGCCCAGCGCCACCGGCGACTTGCGCTCGGCCATCTCGCCCAGCTTGAGCGTGCCCACCCCATGCTCGGCCGAAAACGAGCCCTGGTGGGCCTGCACGGCGTCGTAGACCACCCGGTTGATGGCGTGCTCATGGTCGGCCAGAAAGCCCCGCGCATCGGCGCCGTCGGGGCCCTGCACGTTGTAGTGCAGGTTGCCGTCGCCCAGGTGGCCGAAGTTGACCAGCCGCACGCCCGGGAACCGGGCCTGCAACGCGGCGTCGGTCTGCGCACAAAACGCCGGGATCGCCGACACCGGCAGGGCGATGTCGTGTTTGACATTCAGGCCTTCCTGGGCCTGCGCCAGCGGGATCGATTCACGCAGATGCCACATCGCCGCTGATTGGGCCAGGCTCTCGGCCAGCGCCGCATCGACTATCAGGCCCTGGGCCAGTGCGGCCTCCAACAGTGTCTCGATACGGCTGCGGGCAGCCGGCTCGTCGTCGTTGGCGGCATGCTCCAGCAGCACCGTCCACGGCGCGGCCGCCAGCGGCTGGGCCAGTTGCCCAAAATGCCGCCGCACCAGTGCCAGTGAGAACTGGTTCATCACCTCGAAGCCGGTCAGCCCCGCGCCTAGGCGGGCCTGGGCCAGCCCAAGCAGCGCCACGCATTGCGGCAAGGTCTGGCAACTGGCCAACGCGGTGATCTGCGCCACCGGCTGCGGAAACAGCCTGAGCGTGGCCGCCGTGATGATGCCCAGCGTGCCCTCGCTGCCGATGAACAGATCGCGCAGGTCGTAGCCGGTGTTGTCCTTGCGCAGGCCGCTCAGGCCGTGCCAGATCTCGCCCTGGGCGGTCACCACCTCCAGCCCCAGGCACAGCTCGCGCGCATTGCCGTAGCGCAGCACGGCGGTGCCGCCGGCATTGGTGGCCAGGTTGCCGCCGATGGTGCAACTGCCCTCGGCGGCCAGGCTGAGCGGGAACAGCAGGCCGGCCTCGTCCGCCGCCGCCTGCACCGCCTGCAGCACGCAGCCGGCCTCGACCGTCAGCGTCAGGTTGGCGGGGTCGATCTGGCGCACCCGGTTCAGGCGCGCCAGGCTCAGCAGCACCTGCTGGCCGCTGGCATCGGGCACGCCGCCGCCCACCAGCCCGGTGTTGCCGCCTTGCGCCACCACGCTGGCGCCATGGGTGGTGCAGAGTTGCAACACCCTGGCCACCTCGTCGGGGTTGCCGGGCCGCACCACAGCCAGCGCCTTGCCCTGCCAGCGCCGACGCCAATCGCGCTCCCAGGCGCTCAGGTCGCCGTCGGTCAGCACCTGGGCCGGGCCCAGCGCCTGGCGCAGCGCGGCGATCAGTTCAGCCTTGGGCAGATCGTTCATGGCGAGGGGGTCGTCGCGGCAGGGGCCAGGGCCAGCCCTGCGGTGGGATGTTTCAGGCGCCAGCGCACATGCGCAGCGCAGGCGATGAACAGCAGCGAACACAGCGCCACCTGGCCCCAGGCCAGCGCTGCGCTCAAACCCCCTGAGGCACCCGCAGGCAGGCCGGTGGCGCGCACGATGCCCTCGGTGAAGTACAGCCACACCAGCAGGCTGACCCAGCGGTAGGTGTAGAGCCGGTGTTTCAACAAGCCGGCCAGCGGGATCACCAGCGGCAGCACCTTGAAGGCCAGCCAGCGGGCGCCGGTGGGCGCCAACCACAGCTCCCAGGCCAGGCCCAGCAGGATCAGGCCCAGCAAGCTGCCCACCGCCAGCGCCCGGGTGGCCTGCACAAAGGCATGGGGGGGCTTGGGTTCGGTCAAGGGCTGGGCGGTCAAGGGGGCGCCGGCAGCCGACGCGAGCGGGGTGGGGGCGATCACGGCTGGCATCATAGATGGATGCATTCCACCGCCCAGCTAGGCTATCGCAGCCGCCAGGCCTTGGCCGCAAGCCTGCGCGCACTGCGTGATTGGCCCTGGTTCGACACCGTGCGCACGCTGCGCTTGCGGCTGCGCGAGGACCACCTGGCGCTCACCGCCAGCAGCCTGACCTTCACCACCCTGATCAGCCTGGTGCCCCTGGTGACGGTGATGCTGGCGCTGTTCACCGCCTTCCCGATGTTTTCGCGCTTCCAGGGCGCCCTGCAGCAGTATTTTCTGCAGGCCCTGGTGCCCGACAGCATCGCCCGGCCGGTGCTGCTGGCGCTCACCCAGTTTGCTGGCAAGGCCAACAAGCTGGGCAGCGTTGGCCTGATCTTTCTGGGTTTGTCGGCGCTGGCGCTGATGTTCACCATCGACCGCACCCTCAACGCCATCTGGCGGGTGCCCAAGCCGCGGCCGATGGCGCAGCGGGTGCTGGTGTACTGGGCGGCGCTGACGTTGGGGCCGCTGGTGTTGGGGGCCAGCTTGTCGCTCACGTCATACGCCATTTCGGCGTCGCGCGGCGTGGTCAGCGAGCTGCCGGGGCTGCTGCGTTTCGTGTTGGGCTGCTTGCAATTCGCGCTGCTGGCCGGTGGTGTGGCCGGCCTGTTCCGCTTTGTGCCCAACACCCATGTGCGCTGGGCGCATGCGCTGGCGGGCGGGCTGTTCGTGGCGCTGGGCTTTGAGCTGGCCAAGCGCGGCCTGGGCTGGTATGTGGCCCTGGTGCCCACTTACTCGGTGGTCTATGGCGCGTTCGCCACCTTGCCCATCCTGCTGCTGTGGGTCTACCTGGGCTGGCTGATCGTGCTGCTGGGCGCGGTGATCGCGGCCTATGCCCCCAGCCTGGCGATGCGCGTGGTGCGCCTGCCCGACCGGCCGGGTGAACGTTTTGCGCTGGCAGTGGCGCTGCTCAAGGCACTGAACCAATCGCGCAGCACCGACCAGCCGGGCCTGAGTGCCGATGCCTTGTCGGGTGCGCTGCGGGTCGACCCGCTGCAGGTGCAGCCGGTGCTGGAGGCGCTGCGCGAGCTGGGCTGGTGCGGCCGGCTGGACGAGGACGGCGCCCAGCGCCATGTGCTGCTGATCCACCCGCTGCACACCCCGGCACTGCCCTTGGTGGACCGCCTGCTGCTGCAGGAGCAGCGCGGCACCCGCGCCTTCCGCCAGCGGGCCGGCCTGGCCGGCATGACGGTGGCCGACCTGCT
>JANLZT010000385.1:0-1808 GCA_031366465.1 Betaproteobacteria bacterium
GGCGGCGGCCAGGGCATTGCCGCCGTGTTTGAGCGCTGTTGATCGGCTACAGCACCACCCCAAACGCCTCGGTGAAGGCCGGCTGGGCATAGCTGTCGGCGGCATGGGCAAAGCCCTTGTCGCCCCAGGCCGTGCCCCAGCTATTGCGCACGATGAAGCGGCCGTTGACATAGCCCACCAGCGCCACGCAGTGCCCGCCCTGGGTGTTGGCGGCGTCGTAGCTGTCGAGCTTGCCCTTGCTGGCGGTGGCCTGCATGAAGGCGTTGTCCACGTTCAGCCGGGTCAGGATCGGTCCCTGGGTGGCCAGCCAGTTGCGCCAGGCGGCCAGGTCGCGGCCCAGGTTGAAGTAGCTGGCGATGCGCAACTGCGAGGCCACTGCATAGAAGGCATTGGCGCTGCCGGTGTACATCTGCGCGCCGCTGCCCAGCTTGAAGGGCAGCAGCTTGTCGGTGACCACGCCAAACTTCTGCGCGATGCCCAGCGCGGCGGTCGGCCAGGTGCCGTCGCTCTCAATAAAGCTGGTGGGCCGGGTGGTGTAGCTGTCGGTCTCCTTGGACGACATCCAGATATAGCGCGGTGACAGCGGCTCGTTCTGGGCCAGCCGGCCGGCCTTGACAAAGTGCCAGCGCAGCACGCCCTCGGCCGTGCCCCAGCCCACGCAAGAGCCGGTGTTGCCCTGGTCGCCCACCTTCCACCAGGCCGCGCGCAGATCGACATTGGCCGCCGCGTCGGCGGCCGCACTGGCCGCCTTGCGGCTGTGCAGGCCGGCCGCCACAGCGGTGTCGAGGGTCCAGTTTTTCTCCGGCTTGGGCGACGGCAGGCAGTTGAGGATGTAGGGCGAGCCGTGCGCCGTGCTGCGCTTGCGAGTGGCCATATGGGTCTCCGGTGGCGTGGATGTTGGATCAACTTGCTGGGCGACTGCGGTGGGCAGCCGTCTGCGGCTTGGCGGCTTGGCGGCTAGGGCGATGCTGAGGCCGTGCAGCGGCTGCGGTCCACCCTGATTTCTAGGGGCCGGGCTGGGCATCCTGACGGGCCAACTGCAAATCGATGCTGGCCACCAGCGCTGCTGTTGCGGCCAGCAGATCCTGCGCGGCCAGCGCCAATGGTGCCGGGCCGACAGGGTAGACCGCAGCGGCCGGGGTCTGCTGCTGCAGCGCCAGCTCCAGCGCGCCGGCCTGGGCCAGCAAGTCGGTGGCGCCGATGGCCCCGCAAGCCCCGCGCAGCGAATGCACCAGCGCCATCGCCGCCGGCCAATCGCCGGCCTCCACCGCGCTGGCCAGGCCGTCCAGCGCCTGCCGGTATTGCGACGCAAACTGGCGCAGCACCCGCTCGAAGATCTGTTCGCGCCCGGGCAGGTAGACCAGGGCCCGCGACAGCGTCAGCCCCGGGATGGCCAAGGGCGGCCGGGCAGGCTTGGCGATGTCTGGGGCGATACCGAGGGGCTCGGTGCTGGCCGGGCTGGGTGGCAGCAAGGACAAGGTGGGCAACTCCGGGCAGAGGTGGGTCAGGCTGCCGCCCAGGGCGCTGGCCTGGCAATCCCGCCTGGCATTTTGTACTGTGGCCGCCGGGCGCCACCCACAGGCCGGCCGCCACAATCCAGGCATGCCATCACCCCCAAGCAGCGCCATCACCGCCCTGCCCGCTGACGCCCCCCTGCCCGCTTTCGAATCGGCCGGCCTGCCACAGCGCATCGTCTGCCTGACCGAGGAGCCGACCGAGATCCTCTACACCCTGGGCCAGCAGCACCGCATCGTCGGCATCTCGGGCTTCACGGTGCGGCCGGCCCAGGCCCGCCATGAGAAACCCCG
>JANLZT010000413.1:0-2088 GCA_031366465.1 Betaproteobacteria bacterium
GGGGGTTCGGCACTGGCGCTGCAGCGGTTTTCGACCCCCACCCCAACCCTCCCCCTGCCCGGGGGAGGGAGCAAGGGCATGGTCTCGTTTCTCCGCGAACGCCGCGCGCCGACCGGGGCATGGGATGCTCTCAGTTGACCAGCGCCAGCGCCGCCGGCCAGGATTTGCTCGCGCACGTCGGCGCTGAACATCACCGGGTTGCCCGGCTCGCCGCCCACCTGCGGCACCAACACCTGGCTGCCGGGGGCGCGCTGCTTCCAGGCGCTGATCAGGCTGCCGATGTCCTGGGCATTGATCAGCGGCTGGTCGGCCAGCGCCACCAGCACCGCGTCGAGCTTGCTTCCACCGGCAGCACGCGGCGGGCGAAGTCGTTCATGCCGATCACATGGCGCTGCTTGTCCAGGTGCACGATGCAGGGCTCGAAGCGCTCCAGCAGGTAGATCGGCGAGACGGCGGCGGCTCGGGTTTCCATCAGGGGGTGCCTCCAAGGTGCCCGCTGGGCCAGGGTTGCTGGCCGGCACGGCCTGCAGGGATTGAATCACGCATGGCCGGCCGACGGCACTGTGGGAAGCCCAGGCCCGGCGCTGCCGCTGGACGCGCCTGAAGGGCGTTGGATTTCAGCTACGCTGGGCAGGCCCTGCCGCCTTGCCCAAGCCCGCCGCCATGCCCTTGAAAACGCCCGACCAACTGCGCAGCGCCCGCTGGTTTGCGGCTGACGACTTCCGCTCCTTTGGCCACCGCTCGCGCGTGATGCAGATGGGTTATTCGGCAGCCGACTACGCCGGCAAGCCGGTGATCGCCATCGTCAACACCTGGAGCGATGCCAACCAGTGCCACAGCCACTTCAAGCAGCGGGTGGACGATGTCAAGCGCGGCGTGCTGCAGGCCGGCGGCTGGCCGTTGGAGCTGCCGGCCATCAGCCTGAGTGAGAGCCTGGTCAAGCCCACCACCATGCTGTACCGCAACTTCCTGGCGATGGAGACCGAAGAGCTGCTGCGCAGCCACCCGGTGGACGGCGCGGTGCTGATGGGCGGCTGCGACAAGACCACGCCCGGGCTGATCATGGGCGCGCTCTCAGCCGGCCTGCCCTTCATCTACCTGCCGGCCGGGCCGATGCTGCGCGGCAACTGGAAAGGCAAAGTGCTGGGCTCGGGCTCGGACGCCTTCAAGTTCTGGGATGAGCGCCGCGCCGGGCGCCTGAGTGACCAGGCCTGGCAAGAGATGGAGGCCGGCATCGCCCGCAGCCAGGGCACCTGCATGACCATGGGCACCGCCGCCACGATGATGGGCATTGCCGAGGCGGTGGGCTTCACGCTGCCCGGCGCCAGCAGCATTCCGGCGGCCGACGCCAACCACATCCGCATGAGCGCCGACTGCGGCCGCCGCATCGTCGCGATGGTCTGGGATGACCTGACACCGGCCCGGATGCTCAGCCGCGCCCACTTCGAGAACGGCATCGCCTGCGCGATGGCCATGGGCTGCAGCACCAATGCCATCATCCATTTGATCGCGATGTCGCGGCGCGCCGGCCACGCGGTGAGCTTGGACGACTTTGACGCCGCCAGCCGCCAAGTGCCGGTGATCGCCAACATCCGGCCCAGCGGCGACACCTACCTGATGGAGGATTTTTACTATGCCGGCGGCCTGCCGGCGATGCTGCAGCGCATCCGCAGCCACCTGCACACCGATGCGTTCACCGTCAATGGCTGCACGCTGGGCGACAACATCGCGGCGGCCGAGGTCTTCAACGACGACGTGATCCGGCCGCTGGACAGGCCCATCTATGCCGAGGGCGCGCTGGCCGTGCTGCGCGGCAACCTGGCGCCTGGCGGCGTCTGCATCAAGCCCAGCGCCTGCGCGCCCCGCTTGCTGCAGCACACCGGCCGGGCCTTGGTCTTCGACAACTACCCGGCGCTGAAAACGGCGGTGGACGACCCCGACCAGGATGTCACCGGCGATGACATCCTGGTGCTGCGCTATGCCGGCCCGCTGGGTGCCGGCATGCCCGAGTGGGGCATGCTGCCGATCCCGACCAAGCTGCTCAAGCAGGGTGTGGCCGACATGCTGCGCCTGAGCGATGCCCGCATG
>JANLZT010000420.1:0-4239 GCA_031366465.1 Betaproteobacteria bacterium
GGGGGTTCCTGGCGCCGCAAGTCCTGGCGATGGAAGGTTAGCAACTTCCGCACCAGCCACGGGCGGGCGCCAATGCCAGTAGCGGCGGCGCACGTCACGGGTGCAACTGGACACCTGATCGTGCCACAGCCATGCACCGCATTGATCGGTCCGCACCACCTTGATGCCTTGCTGGGCATAGCGGTCCATCACGTCCGGCGCCGGATGGCCATAGCGGCTGCGGTAGCCGGCCTGCACCACCGCCAATTGCGGCGCCACGGCCGCCAGCCAGGCGGTGGTGGAGGAGGTGCGGCTGCCATGGTGGGGCACCAGCAGCACCGTGCTGGCCAGCGCCGGGCCCAGGCGCTCGACCAGTGCAGCCTCTTGCGCGGCCTCGATGTCGGCGGTCAGCAGCAGGCTGTGGCCCGCCTGGTCGCGGATGCGCAGCACACAGCTCATCGCGTTGCTCTTGCGCGGAGCGTCATAGTCCTGCGCCAGCGGGTGCAGCAGTTCGAAGTGCACGCCCTCCCAGTCCCATTGCTGGCCGGCAGCGCAACGGGTGTGCGGCAGGCCGCGCTGCAGCAGCGGGTGGTCGGCCGGCAGTGAGCTGTGCAGGGCCCGCACCGGCAGGCCGGCCATCAGGCTGGCGGCGCCGCCCACATGGTCGGCATCGCGGTGGCTGAGCATCAGCAGGTCGACCCAGCGCTCGCCACGCGATTGCAGCAGCGGAAGCAGCACGCGCGGGCCGGCGTCGATCTCGCGGGTGTATTGCGGGCCGGTGTCGTAGACCAGCAGATGTCCCTGGGTGCGCACCAGCAGCGCCGTGCCCTGGCCCACATCCGCCGCCACGACTTGCACGCTGCCCCAGGCCGGCCGCGCCACCGGCGGCCACAGCAGCGGCAGCAGCAGCGGCAGGGCCAGCCCGCGCAGGGCCCAGGGCAGCGGCAGCACGCCCAGCACCGCGCCCAGCAGGCCGCAGGCCACCACCCAGGCCGGTGCGCTGGCGGCCAGGTGCACGGCGGCCGGCCAGGCCGCCAGCACTGCCAGCCCCTTCACGCCCAACTGCACCACCGCAGCAGCCAGCCACCACAGGCCCGGCATCAGCACCCCCAGCAGCGCCAGCGGTGTGATCACCAGCGTGACCAGCGGGATGGCGACCAGATTGGCCAGCACCCCCACCAGGCTGAGCTGCTGGAAGAACAGCAGCGACAAGGGTGCCAGGCCCAGCGTGGCGATGGCCTGGGCGCGCAGATGCTGGGCCAGCAGGCCGCCGCCCCAGCGCCGCCAGGCCGGCAGGGCTGCAGGGACGGCAGGCGCTGCAGCGTCGTCATGCGCAGCAGGCGCCAGCGTGCTGGCCGGCTTTGTGGCTTGCCCGCTGGCGGGCTCCGAGGCCATCAACAGCCCGACCGCCATGAACGACAGCCAGAAGCCCGGCTGCATCAGGGCCCAGGGGTCGAGCAGCGTGACCGCCACCGCCGCGCCCAGCAGCACCAGCGGCCAGGGCCAATGCCGGCCCAGGCTGCGCAGCAGGCCCACCGTGGCCAGCATCAGCACGGTTCGTTGGGCCGGCACGCCCCAGCCGGCCAGCACCGCGTAGCCGGTGGCCAGCGCCAGGCCCAGCCAGCGCGCGGCCAGCGGCGCCGGCAGCCACAGCATCAAGCGGCTGCTGCGCCGCCAGGCCCAGCCCGCAGCGGCCGCAGCCAGCCACGCAAACATCGTCACATGCACGCCGCTGATCGACACCAGGTGGGCGATGCCGGTCTGGCGGAACAGATCCCAGTCCTCGCGTTCGATGGCCGATTGATCGCCCACCGCCAGCGCCGCCAGCACGCCTGCCGCCCGCACATCGGGCACCTGGCGGCGGATCGCATCACGCACCGCCTGGCGGGCCCGCTCCACCGGATGGGCCACTGCATCGGCCAACAGGCGCGGCACGGCGCCCCGGCTGGCATTGCGCACCTGGCCGGTGGCGCCATAGCCTTGCTCGAACCATTGCAGCTCGGCATCAAAGCCATGGGGGTTGAGTGAACCGTGGGGCTGCTTCAGGCGCAGCGGCAGGCGCCAGCGCTGGCCCGCGCGCAACTCGGCGCGGCCACCGTCGGCCGGGGCGTCATCGTCAAAGCCGTCGTACCAGCCCAGCGCCAGCAGCGGCGGCAGCCGCACCTCAACCCCGGCCTGACCAGCGCGCACCGCGCGCTCAACCTCAAAGACAAAACGGGTGCCCGACGGGCCGGTCTGCGGCAGGCCGGCGACGATGCCGGTGACCGACAGGTCGGCACCTTCAAGCGCCGCATCCAGCCGCTCGTCCAGCCGCGCCTGCGCCCGCAGCCCGGCCAGCGCCAGTGCCAGCAGCAGCATGCCGGCCGCAGCCGCCAGCCAGCGCAGCGCACCGGCTGGCTGCGCGGGCCTGGCGCCAACCCAGGCCCCGACCAGCAGCAAGCCAGCGCCTGCTGCCAGGCCCAGGTGCCAAGGGCCCGGCCACAGCGCCGCCAACTGCAGATGCCAGGCCACGCCGGACAGCCAGGCCAGGGCCAGCCACCCCAGGCCCCAACCGGGGTGCAAGCCCGGCGCGCGCCACTGTCGATGCCCGCTTGGCCCCATCTCGCCAGTGTAGGATCGCAGCCCCCTGCGCCGCGCCGCGGCCAGCCCCGCAACGCAGCCTGGCGCCACCCACCATGTCCGTCTACGACAAGCTTTCAGATCTCGGCATCAGCCTGCCCCCGGTGGGGGTGCCCGCAGCGGCTTACCTGCCCTTTGTGCGCACCGGCAAGCTGGTGTTTGTCTCGGGCCACATCGCCCGCAAGGCTGGCTTGCCCTGGGTCGGCCAGCTTGGCCTGACGATGGCCACCGACGAGGGCAAGGCCGCCGCCCGGTCAATCGCTATCGACCTGATGGGCACCCTGCAGGCCGCCGTGGGCGACTTGAACCAGGTGCTGCGCATCGTCAAGCTGATGGGCCTGGTCAACAGCAGCCCGACCTTCACCGAGCATCACCTGGTGATCAACGGCGCGTCCGAGCTGATTGCTGCGGTGTTTGGCGCGGCCGGTGCGCATGCCCGCAGCGCCTTTGGGGTGGCCCAGATCCCGCTGGGCGCCTGCGTCGAGATCGAGCTGATCGCGGAAACCCAGTGAGCCGGGGCGGCCGGCGGGCGGGTGGATCGGGCGGATGGTCAGCCCGTGGTGCGCGCCAGCGGCCTTGGGCGCGGCCGCTGCTGGCCGGCATGGCCGCCACCAGCCTGGCCGCCGTGGGCCTGGCGCTCTACACCCAGCATGCCTTGGGCTTGCTGCCCTGCGCCTGGTGCGTGCTGCAGCGCCTGGCTTTTTTGGCGGTGGCGGCCGCAGCCCTGCTGGGCTTGCTGCTGCCGGGCATGCCGGGGCGCCGGCTGGGTGCCGGCCTGGCCGGGCTGCTGGCGGCCTCAGGCATGGCGATGGCGGCCTGGCAGCACTGGGTGGCGGCTGCCTCGGCATCCTGCAAACAAAGCCTGGCCGACCGGTTGATGGGCTGGACCGGCCTGGACAGCCGCTGGCCCGCGGTGTTTGCCGCCTATGCGTCCTGCGCCGATGCCAAGGCCGATCTGCTGGGCTTGCCCTATGAGTTTTACAGCCTGGGCTTGTTCGCGGCCCTGCTGCTGGCGGCCATCGGCGTGTGGCGCCGGCCGCGATAGCTCAGCGGCCACGGCGGCTGTTGGCCACCGTCCAGTCATAAGGCGTGAAGCGCAGCTGGTAGTCCAGCGGCGCGGCCTGGGGCGCATAGCGGTTGGCATAGGCGATCAGGCTGGGCGCTGCCGCTGGCACAAAATCCTCGGTGTAGAAATCCAGGATCTGGTTGAGCCAGACGCTGCGCTCGGCCACATCGATGCGGAAGTTGCCAGGCCGCGCAAAAAACGCCAGCGTCTCGCGCGCCAGCTCGGCGTCCAACGCGCCAGCGGTGAAGGGCCGTTGCGGCAGCACCGGGCAGGACAGCGCCGAGCAGTTGAGCGCAAAGTGCAGCCGCGGATCGGCCTGTTGGCGGCCGAGCGGGCGGATCACATCATTCTCGAAGGCATACAGCGACAGCCAACGCCCGCCGATGTTGAACTGGCGGTTGACAAAGAAGGCCAGCTTGTTCAAGCCCGCGTGACTGGCCGGGATGCCACTGTCGATCACGTTGTACATCGACAGCGCGTTGTAGGCATTGATCAGCCAGGCCATCTGGGCCGCCCAGCCAGCGTGGTCGAGGTGCGAGCTGGCGGCCACCTGGCGCACCATGCTGTCGAGATCA
>JANLZT010000459.1:0-4536 GCA_031366465.1 Betaproteobacteria bacterium
GATGTCGCCAATGATCCGCATGCTGGGCGCGGGCGGGTAGATGTAGGTGTTGCGGACCATGAACTCCTTCAAGATGTCGTTCTGGATGGTGCCGCTCAACTGGCGCTGCGCCACGCCTTGCTCCTCGGCCGCCACGATGTAGCCGGCCAGCACCGGCAGCACCGCGCCGTTCATCGTCATCGACACCGAGACGCGGTCCAAGGGGATCTGGTCGAACAGGATCTTCATGTCCTCGACCGAATCGATGGCCACGCCGGCCTTGCCGACATCGCCGGTCACCCGCGGGTGGTCGCTGTCATAGCCGCGGTGGGTGGCCAGATCGAAGGCCACGCTGACGCCCTGGCCGCCGGCCGCCAGGGCCCTGCGGTAGAAGGCATTGCTCTCCTGGGCTGTGGAAAAACCCGCGTACTGGCGGATGGTCCATGGCCGCACCGCGTACATCGTGGCCTGCGGGCCGCGGATGAAGGGCTCGAAGCCGGGCAAGGTGTCGGTGTGGGGCAGGCCGGCCAGGTCAGCGGCGGTGTACAGCGGCTTGACGACCAAGCCTTCTGGCGTGGTCCAGTTCAAGGCTTGCACATCGCCATCGGGGGCCGATTTGGCGGCGGCCTTCTGCCATTGCCCCAGGCTGGCGGCGGCGAACTCAGGGGCTTGATCGGGGCGTTGCGACATGGTGAGGGCCTCAATGGAGGGGTCGGTCGGGCTGGCGCAGCAGCAAACCCCGTCGTCAGATTCTTGACCGACATGATACGTCGATGCGTGATGCATAATTATTAATTCAAAACCTTCGCCAGCCTGACAATGATCGAATCAGCCCCTGGCGGATGTGCGCAACAGCCCGGCCCTCCCACGCACCCTGCCCCGCCCGACGTGCTCGCCAACCCGCCCACCGACCGCCCGCCACTGACCCCCCGCGCCCTCTACCAGGACGTGGCCGAGCGCCTGCGTCAGCAGATCTTCAGCCGTGAGCTCGAGCCCGGCGCCTGGGTGGACGAGCAAAAACTGGCGCTGCAATACGGCATCAGCCGCACCCCCCTGCGCGAGGCGCTGAAGGTGCTGGCGGCCGAGGGCCTGGTGACGATGAAGGTGCGGCGCGGCGCCTATGTCACCGAGATGTCGCACACCGATGTGGCCCAGGTCTACCACCTGATGGGCCTGCTGGAAGCCGATGCTGCCGCCCAGGTGGCCACGCTGGCCGCAGATGCGCAGATCGCCGCGCTGCAGGCCCTGCATGACAGGCTGGAGGCCGAGGTGGCCCAGCGCGATGCGTTCTTCGCCACCAACGAAGAGTTCCACCTGCAGTTGCTGGCGGTGGCCGGCAACCGCTGGCGCGCGCAGATCGTGCAGGACCTGCGCAAGGTGATGAAGCTCAACCGCCACTTGTCGCTGTTCCGCCAGGGCCGGGTGGCCGAATCGCTGGCCGAGCACCGCGCGGTGATGGCCGCCATCCAGGCCCGAGACGCGGCGCTGGCCGCCAGGCTGATGCAGGCGCACTTTGACAACGGGCTGGCCGCAGCCACACCCGCCTGAGCAGCACTGCGCAAGCCTGCCGGCCCCAGCATTCATGGGGGGCGGCCCTTCCCGGCGGCTGTCTGTTTTGCCATATTCCGGTCATCCCGCCGATCCTCAACCCTGTGCCGCGCCCCCTTGGGCCGCAGGAGGCCCGTGATGAACCCGCAACCGGCAGCCCGGCTGCAGCGCCCGCCGGCGACTGACCCCACAGGCCCCACAGGCCCGGCTGCCCACACAGCGCCGCCAACCGCCCTGGTGGCGCTGCTGGCCCGCGCCGACATCCGCATCAACGGCCACCGGCCCTGGGACATTCAGGTGCACAACCCCCGGCTGTACCGGCGCATGTTCAGCCACTGGTCGCTGGGGGTGGGCGAGTCGTATATGGATGGCGACTGGGATTGCGAGCAACTCGACGAGTTCTTCACCCGCCTGCTGCGCGCCGACCTGGAAAAGCAGCCGCTGGGCTGGTCGCGCGCGCTGCTGCTGCTGGAGCGGCTGCGCCAGGGCTGGCTGAACCTGCAGACCAGCGAGCGCGCCTTTCTGGTGGGCCAGCACCACTACGACGTGGGCAACGATGTGTTCGAGGCCATGCTCGACCCCCGCATGATCTATTCCTGCGGCTACTGGCAGCACGCCGACAACCTGGCCCAGGCCCAGCAGCACAAGCTGGCGCTGATCTGCCGCAAGCTGCAGTTGCAGCCGGGTGAGCGCCTGCTGGATATCGGCTGCGGCTGGGGCGGCCTGGCGCGCTACGCCGCCGAGCAGCACGGCGTGCGCGTCACCGGCGTCACCATCTCGCGCGAGCAGCTGGAGTGGGGCCGCAGCTATTGCAGCGGGCTCGATATCGACCTGCGGCTGCAGGACTACCGAGACCTGCAGGGCCAGTTTGACAAGATCGTCTCGGTGGGCATGTTTGAGCATGTGGGGCCGCTCAACCACGGCGTCTACCTCGACACCGTCCGCCGCTTGTTGGCGCCCGAAGGCCTGTTTTTGCTGCACACCATCGGCCTGGACGCGCCCGGCGGCGCCACCGATGCGTGGATAGACCGTTACGTCTTCCCCAACGGCCGGCTGCCCGCCGCCAGCGAGATCACCCAGGCGATGGAGGGCCGCTTCATCCTGGAGGACTGGCACAACTTCGGGCCCGACTACGACCGCACGCTGATGCAGTGGTGGGCCAATTTCGAGGCCGCCTGGCCGCGCCTGGCGCCGCGCTACAGCCAGCGCTTCTACCGCCAGTGGCAGTACTACCTGCTGGTGTGTGCGGGGTTCTTCCGCTCGCGCCAGGGCCAGCTGTGGCAGTTGGTGCTGACGCACCGGGGGCGGGCGGGGGCGTATCGGTCGGTGCGTGATTGAGCGCCGCGCCAAAAACGCCACGGGCCGCTTGAAGCGGCCCGTGGCAGGGGTCAGTCGGCCACGCCAGGCCCGTCAGACCATCAGCGCTGCGCAATCGGCATGACGTCGCGCGACGCCGCGCCCACATACAACTGCCGCGGCCGGCCGATCTTGTACTCGGGGTCACCGATCATCTCGTTCAACTGCGCGATCCAGCCGACCGTGCGGGCCAGCGAGAAGATGGCCGTGAACAGCGGCACCGGGATGCCGATGGCGCGCTGCACGATGCCGCTGTAGAAATCGACATTGGGATAGAGCTTGCGCGAGACGAAGTAGTCATCCTCCAGCGCGATCTTCTCCAATGCCATCGCCAGCTTGAACAGCGGGTCGCTTTGCAGGCCCAGCGCGCCCAGCACCTCGTGGCAGGTCTCGCGCATCAGCTTGGCGCGCGGGTCGTAATTCTTGTAGACACGGTGGCCAAAGCCCATCAGCTTGACGTTGGAGTTCTTGTCCTTGACCTGCCTGATGAACTCACCGATCTTCTCCACCCCGCCCATCTTCTGGATTTCACCCAGCATGTTCAGCGCGGCCTCATTGGCGCCGCCATGGGCCGGGCCCCACAGGCAGGCCACACCCGCCGCAATGGCCGCAAACGGGTTGGTGCCCGAGCTGCCGCACAGCCGCACGGTGGACGTGCTGGCGTTTTGCTCGTGGTCGGCATGCAGGATGAAGATGCGGTCCATGGCCCGCACCAGCACGTCGTTCTGCACATAGTCTTCGCAGGGGTTGGCAAACATCATGTGCATGAAGTTGGCCGCGTAGGACAACTTGTTGCGCGGGTACATATAGGGCTGGCCCTGGGTGTACTTGTAGGCCATGGCCACCAGCGTGGGCATCTTGGCAATCAGCCGGATGGCGGCGATCTCGCGGTGCACCGGGTTGTTGATGTCGGTGGAGTCGTGATAGAAGGCCGACAGCGCGCCCACCAGGCCGGTCATGATGGCCATTGGGTGGGCATCCCGGCGAAAGCCGCGCAAGAAGAACTGCATCTGCTCATTGACCATGGTGTGGTTGGACACCCGGGCCGTGAAGTCGTCTTTCTGGGCCTGGTCGGGCAGGTCCCCATAGAGCAGCAGGTGGCAGGTTTCGAGAAAGTCGCAGTTCTGCGCCAATTGCTCGATGGGGTAGCCGCGGTACAGCAGCTCCCCCTTGTCACCGTCGATGTAGGTGATGGTGGAATTGCACGAGGCGGTGGAGAGGAAGCCCGGGTCGTAGGTGAACTTGCCGGTCTGGCCATAGAGCTTGCGGATGTCGATCACATCCGGCCCGATGCTGCCTTTGTAGAGCGGCAGTTCCATGCTGGGGCTGCCGTCAGAGAACGACAGGGTGGCTTTCACGTCAGACGGGGTCATGGGCATTCCCTTTTCTTGGGCTCGGGTCTTGAACGATAGGTCGGGGTTCAGGCGGGTCTGGCACGCAGCATGCCAAGCACCTCGACCACTTCGGGGCAGGCCAGCTCGGCATCGGGCTCGCGGCGGGCGAGCAACAAATCCAGCAGGTCGTTATCGGCCAGGTCCATCAGCATCTGCAGGCCGTTGGCATGGCGCAGGCTCAGGCCGTCCTCGTAGCGCTTGAAGAAGCGGTCGATGTAGAGATCGTTCTCCAGCATGCCGCGCCGGCAGCGCCAGCGCA
>JANLZT010000467.1:0-3734 GCA_031366465.1 Betaproteobacteria bacterium
TCTCGGCATCGGCCACGTTGTCGCGCACCGTGCGGCCGCTGGCGGTGACGATGTCGGCATGCAGGTGGCCGAGAATCTCCTTCATCACCACCGGCAGGCCGCCGGCGTAGCAGAAGTCTTCCATCAGGTATTGGCCCGAGGGTTGCAGGTTGACCAGGCAGGGCAGCTCGCTGGCCAGGCGCTCAAAGTCGTCAATGCCTAACTTCACGCCCAAGCGGCCGGCAATCGCAATCAAGTGGATCACGGCATTGGTGGAGCCACCAATGGCGGCCAGCGTCTTGATCGCGTTCTCGAAGGCCTCGCGGGTGAGCACCTGCGAGATCGTCTGGTCGGTGTGCACCATCTCGACGATGCGCCGCCCGGCGTTGCGCGCCAGCACGTTGCGCCGGCCGTCCACCGCCGGGTAGGCGGCGTTGCCGGGCAGGCCGATGCCCAGCGCCTCGACCATGCTGGCCATCGTGCTGGCGGTGCCCATCGTCATGCAGTGGCCATGGCTGCGGTGCATGCAGCTCTCGGCCTCAAAGAAATCAGCCAGTTTGAGGGTGCCGGCGCGCACCTGCTCGCTCATGCTCCACACCCCCGTGCCACTGCCCAGCTCCTGGCCGCGCCACTTGCCGTTGAGCATCGGCCCGCCACTCACGCCGATGGTCGGCAGCCCGGCACTGCTGGCGCCCATCAACAGGCTGGGCGTGGTCTTGTCGCAGCCCATCAGCAGCACCACACCGTCGATGGGGTTGCCGCGGATGCTTTCCTCGACATCCATGCTGGCCAGGTTGCGGTACAGCATGGCGGTGGGCCGCAGCAGGGTTTCGCCCAGGCTCATCACCGGGAACTCCAGCGGGAAGCCGCCGGCCTCGTAAACGCCGATCTTGACCTGCTCAGCCAGCGTGCGGAAATGGCTGTTGCAGGGCGTCAGTTCACTGAAGGTGTTGCAGATGCCGATCACCGGCCGGCCGTCAAACTGGTCATGCGGCACGCCACGCCCCTTGACCCAGCTGCGGTAGGCAAAACCGTCGCGGTCCTGGCGGCCAAACCACTGCTGGCTGCGCAAATCCTGCGGCAGCTTCTTGCTGGGCTTCTTGGGCGATTCGGGCATGGTGTGCTGGCTTTCCCGGGTGGGCTGGAGGGCTGGTCTCAGCATATTATGGTATGACGATTGACCCAGCGTGCAGCCTGGCTGCCCTGGCAAAAACCCTCAGCAAGCCTCTCTGCAACCCTCTCAGCAACACGCTACCAAGGACCGCCCAGGTGACCACCCCAGCTGCCGCAAACCCCGCGCCAATCGAGCGCCCGCACATCCTGGCCGTGGCCAAGCCGATGGCCTTGATCGCCGCGCGCCTGCAGGCCAACTTCCAGGTGCATGCCCTGGATGACGCCAGCCTGGCCGACCTGGCGCCGCAGATCCTCGGCATCTGGGCCAGTGGCGAGTCCAAGGTCACGGCCGAGCTGATCGCTCAATTGCCGGTCTTGCGGGTGATCGCGGTGATGGGCGTGGGCTATGACGGCATTGATGTGGCGGCGGCCAAGGCCCGTGGCGTGGTGGTCAGCCACACGCCGGATGTGCTCAATGACGACGTCGCGGATCTCGCCATCGCCCTGATGCTGTGCGCCGCCCGCCAGTTGCCGGCCGCCGACCGCTTTGTGCGCGCCGGCCAGTGGCTAAAAGCGCCGATGCCGCTGGCGCGCAAGCTCTCGGGCGCCAGGCTGGGCATTGTCGGCATGGGCCGCATCGGCCAGGCGATTGCGCAGCGCGCGCTGGCCTTCAACATGGCGGTGGCCTACACCGCCCGCTCGGCCAAGCCGGCCCTGCCCTGGGCCTACTGGCCGACCGCCGCCGCGCTGGCCGCGCAGAGTGACTTTCTGGTGCTCATCACCCCCGGTGGTGCCGGCACCCGCAAGCTGATCGATGCCGAAGTGCTGGCCGCGCTGGGCCAGGGCCGGGGCGCGGGCATCCTGGTGAATGTGGCGCGGGGCTCGGTGGTGGACGAGGCCGCGCTGATCGCTGCGCTGGAGCAAGGCGTGATCGCCGGCGCCGGCCTGGATGTGTTCGAGAACGAGCCCCAAGTGCCCGAGCGCCTGAAAGCCATGCCGCAGGTGGTGCTGACGCCCCACATCGGCAGCGCCACCGGCCAGACCCGCCAGGCCATGGCCGACCTGGCCTATGACAACCTGCAGCGCGGCGTGGCCGGCCTGGGCTTGCGCACGCCGGTGCCCGAATGCCGCTGAATGCCGCTGAATGCCGCTGAGCGCCCCCGAATCCCCGGGAAAGTCCCGGTTCTGGCGCGGTTCAATCATCATACGATAAGACCATCACCCCCCCATCCACGCCGACCTTGCCGCTGTGCACAGGAGACCCAAGCGATGAAACTCAAGACACTGCTGACCGCTGCCCTGGTAGGCGCTGGCCTGGTGGCCAGTGGCCCGACGCTGGCCCAGGCCCAAGAAAAGCTCACCGTGTGGTGGGTCAAGGGCTTTTACAAGGCCGAGGACGATGCGCTGTTCGAGGCCGTCAGAAAGTTCGAGGCCAAGTACAAGAACATCAAGGTCGAGCTGTCGCAGTACCCGATCCAGGACACCATCCCCAAGACCGTCTCAGCCCTGGATTCGGGCTCGCCACCCGATGTTGCCTACAGCGATGTCTACGACTTCCAGGTCACGGCCAAATGGGCCTATGACGGCAAGCTCGAAGACATCTCCAAGGTGATCGACCCGCTGCGCGCCAAGTTCGAGCCGCACGCGCTGAGCACCACCTTTTTGTTCAACAACGCCACCCAGTCGCGGGCCTACTACGCCTTCCCGATCAAGCAGCAGACCATGCACATCCAGTACTGGAAGGACATGCTGGCTGAGGCGGGCTACAAGGAAAGCGACATCCCCACCGACTGGCGCGGCTATTGGGATTTCTGGTGCGACAAGGTGCAGGTGGGCTACCGCAAGAACAGCGGCAAACGCGGTTTTGGCACCGGCTTCCCGATGGGTGTGGATTCGAGCGACACCTTCTTCTCGTTCCTGACCTTCATGGACGCCTACAACGTCAAGCTGGTCAACGATTCGGGCAAGCTGCTGGTCGATGACCCGGCGGTGCGCGATGGCCTGATCAAGGCCATGGGCGACTACACCTCGGTCTACAGCAAGGGCTGCACGCCGCCGTCATCCACCAGTTGGAAAGACCCGGACAACAACGTCGCCTTCCACAACAAGACCATCGTGATGACGCACAACGCGACCATCTCGATTGCCGCCAAGTGGCTGGACGACATGAACAACGCGGCGCTCACACCCGAGCAGCGCGCCACCGCCAAGAAGAACTACACCGAGTTGATCGCCACGGCAGGCTTCCCCAACAAGCCCGACGGCAGCAAGATGGTCTACCGCGCAGCGGTCAAGACCGGGGTGATCTTCAAGGACGCCAAGAACAAGGAGGGCGCCAAGAAGTTTGTCGCCTTCATCCTCGAAGAGGCCAACTTGACGCCCTATGTCGAAGGCTCTTTGGGGCGCTGGTTCCCGGTACAAAAGCTGGCCCAGCAAAGCCCGTTCTGGAAGGGTGACCCGCACCGCCTGGCGGTCTACAACCAGTTCATGAACGGCACCACACCGTTCGAGTTCACCAAGAACTTCAAGTTCACGGTGCTCAACAACGAGAACGTCTGGGGCAAGGCGATGAACCGCATCCTCAACGAGAAGATACCGGTGGACAAGGCGGTGGACGAGATGATTGCCCGCATCAAGGTGGT
>JANLZT010000469.1:0-1829 GCA_031366465.1 Betaproteobacteria bacterium
CGCTCTTGCGCGCGCTTGGTGGCGGCGTCGCTGCCGGTGGGCAAGGGCAGGTGGTGGAAGGGGATGCCGTAGCTGTCGGCGAGTGCCGCAAACTTGTCATGGTTGGCAACGATGGCGGGGATATCGACATCGAGCTGGCCGCTCTGGCGGCGGAACAGCAGGTCGTTCAGGCAATGCCCATGCTGGCTGACCATCAACAGCAGGCGTGGCCGCCGGGCCAGCGCATGGATGGATGCATCCATGCCGTATTGCGTGCGTAGATGTGAGAAGAGGTTGTCCAGCACGCCGCTGCCCATCAGGTGGGGCGGGGCTTCAAAATGCACCCGCATGAAAAACAGGCCGGTGGCGTCGTCGCCCTGCACATCGCCAAACTGCTGTGAATCGATGATGTTGCAGCCGGCCTGAAACAACAAGCCGGAGACGGCATAGACAATGCCGGTGGTGTCCCGGCAGGCCAGGGTGAGGACAAACTCTTGAGCACGCGGCATGGCCGCAGATTGTAGGCAGCCGCATCCGAGACCATGGGCGACGATGCGGCACACTCCCAGGACCGACCGCCGATATGAGCTTTGCACCCCAAGCCACCGCACCCGAAGACTGGGGCCCCCGCAGCCGCGAGTTGGGCCGTTTGCTGTCGCGCAGCGCGCTGGGCGACCGGGCCGCCTTCAAGCAGCTCTACGACCAGAGCAGCAGCCACCTCTATGCGGTAATCCTGCGCATCCAGCGCGACCGCAACCTGGCCGAGGATTTGCTGCAGGAGGTGTACGTCAACGCCTGGAAGGCCGCCGCCAGCTTTGATGCCCAGCGCGCCCAGCCGCTGACCTGGCTGACCCACATCGCCCGCAACAAGGCCATCGACAGCCTGCGCCGGGCGCAGTCGCAGCCCAGGTTCGAATCGGTGCACCACGAGCACGACGCTGACGACCGGCCTGATCTCGACCAGCACCTGGTCGATGAGTCACCCGGCCCGGCCGCATTGCTGGAGCGCGCCAGCGACGCCCGCCAACTGGGCCACTGCATGCAGGACCTGAGCGCCCAGCAGCGCCAAAGCGTGGCGCTGGCGTTTTTTGACGGCCTGTCGCATGCCGAGGTGGCCGAGCAACTGCGCCAGCCGCTGGGCACCGTCAAGAGCTGGGTGCGGCGCGCGCTGATGACGCTCAAGGCCTGCTTGGAGCGCGCCGCCCGGGGTGACAGCGCCCCCGATGACGCGGTGGGGGCTTGAGATGGACTACGCCCGACCCGTCCTCGCCGACGCACTGGCCGCCCAATACGTGACCGGCACCTTGCGGGGCGGCGCTCGACGCCGCTTCGAGACGCTGCTGCCCGGCCACCCGCTGCTGCGCGCAGCGGTCGGCGATTGGCGCTCGCGCCTGATGCCCTTGACCAGCGTGGTGACGCCCGAGCCGGCGCCGGCCCGCACCTGGGCCCGCATTGAGCAGCAACTATGGCCAGAGGCGGCCCAGGCGGCCGCCACAGCCGCCCAGCCCTGGTGGCGTGGCCTGGCCTTCTGGCGCGGTGCGTCCGGCCTGGCCACGGTGGCTGCAGTCGGGCTGGGTGCGCTGCTGGCCAACCCAGGCCCGCAGGCGCCGCCGGTGGTGGTGGTGCTGCAGGGCACCGAGGCCGGCGGCCCGGCGCTGACCACCATCGTGGCCAGCGTCAGCGGTGATGGCTTGTCCCTGGTGGCGCAGCCGCTGCAACCGGTGGCGATGGCCGCCGGCCGCACGCTGGAGCTGTGGGCCGTGCCGCCGCAGGGCGCACCGCGCTCGCTGGGCCTGATCTCGGCCCAGGGCGCCACGCTGATCCGGCGAGACAAGTTACCCCGAGCGCTG
>JANLZT010000481.1:0-2869 GCA_031366465.1 Betaproteobacteria bacterium
CCCTTGTGCTGGCGTCGCAGGCCGTGCAGTGCGGGCGCCCAATCGGCCAGCAAACGCTGCAGTTGCTGGCGCGACGCGGCTTCCACCAGCATCTGCATGCGCTCGATGCCGGCCACCTTGCTGATGCCGGGTGGCACTGGCGGGTAGAGCGTGACGCCCGCGGCTGCCGGCAGGCTGCGGGCCAGCGCGGCGGCGGCCTGCAGCCAGGCCAGGGCCACCGCCGGGTCGCGCGACTCGGCCCGCAGCAGGGCCAGGTGGCTGTAGGGCGGCAGGCCGGCGGCCAGGCGCTCGGCCAACTGGCTGTGGGCAAAGGCGGCAAAGTCGTGGCGCTTCAAGGCCGCGTACAGCGGGTGTTGGGGATGCCAGGTCTGCACCCACATCTCGCTGCGCCCGGCCACCGCAGCATCACGCCCGGCGCGGCCGCCGGCCTGCATCAGCAGCGCAAACAGCCGCTCGGGCGCGCGGAAGTCGCTGGCAAACAGCGCACTGTCGGGGTTGACCGCCACCACCAGCGTGATGCGCCGGAAGTCATGGCCCTTGGTCACCATTTGCGTGCCCACCAGGATGTCGACCTCCCCGGCATGCACCTCGGCCAGGCGGCTTTCCAGCTGGCCCTTGCCGCGCGCGGTGTCGGCGTCCAGCCGGGCGATGCGGGCGCCGGGGATCAGCTCGGCGAGCTGCTCCTCCAGCTTCTCGGTGCCGCGGCCGATGGGGGCGATGTCCAAGTTGCCGCAATCCGGGCAGGCACGCGGCACCCGCTCGGTGAAGCCGCAGTGGTGGCAGCGCAGCGTGCGCTCGCCCTTGTGAAAGACGCGCCAGGCGCTGCAGTGCGGGCAGCCGCTCTTCCAGCCGCAGTCGGCGCAGTGCAGCACCGGGGCGTAGCCGCGCCGGTTCAGGAACACCAGGCTCTGCTCGCCGCGCGTCAGCCGGTCGCGCAGTGAATCCAGCACCAGCGGTGCCAGCACCGGGCTTTGGCCATCGACGCGCGGCAGCACGCCCATGTCGAACAGCCGCACCCGGGGCAGCGCACCACCGCCCACCCGCTCGGCCAGCGTCACCCGCTGGTAGCGCTGCTGGGGCCCGGGCTGGGACCGCTGCCAGGTCTCCATCGACGGCGTGGCCGAGCCCAGGATCACCGGCACGCGCTCCAGGTGGCCCCGGTAGACCGCCAGGTCGCGGGCCGAGTAGCGGGCACCCTCCTGCTGCTTGTAGGAGGGGTCGTGCTCCTCATCGACCACGATCAGGCCCAGCCGGGGCAGCGGCGCAAACACCGACATCCGGGTGCCCAGCACGATGTCGGCCCGGCCCAGCTGGGCCTGCAGCCAGTGGCGCAGGCGCTGCACCGGGGTCAGGCCGCTGTGCATGGCCACCAGCCGGTGCTGGGGGAAGCGCTGGGCGAAGCGCGCCTCCAGTTGCGGTGTGAGGTTGATCTCGGGCACCAGCACCAGGGCCTGGCGGCCGGCCGCCAAGACCTGGGCGGTGGCGCGCAGATAACCCTCGGTCTTGCGGCTGCCGGTGACGCCGTGCAGCAGCTTTGGCGGCGGCCGGGGCTGGGCGCTGGTGGCCTCGAAAGCCGCCAGCGCCACTTGCTGCTCGGGCGCCAGCGGTGGCATCGGGGGTGGCAGCGGCGGTACGAGCGTGCCGCCCGGGGCCGGTGCGTCCAGCTTGCGCAGCATGCGCGTCAGCCGCAGCGCCAAGCCGGGCGCATCGAGCTTGCGCAATTCGGGCGGCAACACCGCCAGCGCCAGCTCACCCACCCCGCGCTGGTAGTAGCTGGCGGCAAAGTCCAGCAAGGCCAGCCAGGCCGGCGCCATCGGCGGCAGGGCGTCGAAGATGTCACCCACCGGCCGCAGGCTGTGCCCGCCGGGTGCGGCCTCACCGGCGCCGCGCCAGACGATGCCCAGCATCTGGCGCCGGCCCAAAGGCACGCGCAACAGCGTGCCTGGCGTGAGTGCGCGCTCGCTGGCGTAGTCCAGCGCACCGACCAGCCCGCTGTGCTGCGGGGCGTCCACCGCCACCTGCACCACACAGGTGCCGGTGGCTTCAGGCATCAGAAATGCACCTCAGTTGCACGCGTTTTTTCGCCATCACATCAAGAAGCGGCTTTAAGTTGCTGATTGAAAACGACTTTTTGAGCTATCCCCGGCTTCTGTGGATAACTTTGTGGGAAACCTGCTTGCGACGCCGCTAAGTGCTTGATCCGCCGGGCTCTGCGCTAGATTGCCCAATCCTGCAGCAGATCCAGAAACATGTTTTACATCAAGCACTTAGCACGGATTTTCAGGATTCTTGATGCTGCACCGCACATTTATTGCCGGCAATTTGTCGCAGGTCGGTTTTTGGGGATAAGTCAAGCCCTGAGCGCTCACTTACCTTGCAAGGCATGCGCTTACAAAGTTCAGGACGCGGCGGTGCGCAGCTGCCGCGAATGCTGGTGCACCGTTTCCACCAGCGCCTGCACATGCTCGGGCGGGGTGTGCTGGTTGATGCCGTGGCCCAGGTTGAAGATGTGGCCGCCCCAGCGGCCGTCGGGGCGCTGCGCGGGCCCGAAACTGTCCAGCACCGCGCGCGCTTCGGCGGCCACCGCGTCGGGCGTCGCAAACAGCACCATCGGGTCGAGGTTGCCCTGCAGCGCCACCTGGTCGTCCACCTGGCGGCGGGCCGCGCCCAGGTCGCAGGTCCAGTCCAGGCCCACCACATCCGCGCCGGTGGCGGCGATGGCCTCCAGCCACAGGCCGCCGCCCTTGGTGAAGACGATCACCGGCACGCGCTGGCCGCCGTGCTCGCGTTTCAACTGCGCCAGCACGCGCTGGGTGTAGGCCAGGCTGAAGGTGTGGAAGGCCCGGTGCGCCAGCACGCCGCCCCAGGA
>JANLZT010000521.1:0-3189 GCA_031366465.1 Betaproteobacteria bacterium
CCGCTGGCATCGCGGCTGCGAAAGTTGGCCACCGCATGGCTGCCGGTTTCGTAGACGGCCAGATCGCTCATTCGCGCTGGGGCAGCGGCGGCGCCAGCTTGCAGGGCCTGCAGCCAGGCCTCGCGCGAGACCAGGCCGGCATCGCCGCGCCGCACTTCAAACATCGGTGACAGCAGGGCCTGCGCCGCCGCGCCATCGCGCCGGGCCTGGGCATCGGCCAGGCGCTGCTCCAGTTCGCCAAATTGCTTGACGTAGAGCGTGGTGGCCGGCACGGAGCGTCGCCCGTCAGGCTGGGCGGCAGCCGGGCCCAGCAGGTTGGCGATGGCCAGAAGCACGCCCGGCAGCCAGCCCAGCAGGCGTTTCATGCCGGGCACTGGGTCAGTACGCCAAGGCGCAGTAGCCGCCACTGGCATTGACCCAGTTTTGTTGCAGCTTCCAGTTGCGGCCGCCAAAGCTGACGTTGGCCACCGCGCCGTTCGAGGTCTTGAAGGTGGTGCCGAACCTCCAGGCGCATTTGTCGCCGTTCTCGTTGCCGCGGCTGTCGTACCAGGCGTTCAGGTCGGGGTCGGTGACGGTCTCGGACAACTCATGGAAGATCACGCTGGTCATCGCATCGACCCCGCCATCGCCATTGGGCGACGGGTTGCTGACGCCGCAGCCGGCCGGTGCGATGGTGGCCGGGTTGCCCACAAAGGAGTATTTGATGTCGGCCCCGCCAATCGTGCCGTGGGTATGCCAGCCGCAGTATTGCGAGCCGAAACCCGAGGTTTCCCGGACGTCCGGCGCGGTCAGCACAAAATAGACGCCATTGGTGTCCTTGGGCAGCCAGCCCCCGGTGATCGCATTGCTCACCAGCGTCTTGATGTTGGCGTCCGACAGGGCTTTACCCAGCGAGTAATTGTCAGCATATTGGCCCAGCAAGGTCACCACATTGCGCACCGGCACCCGGGCGGCGTTGTAATAACTGGTGTTGGTATTGAAGATCGGCGTGCCGCTCAGGCCCTGGAAGAAAGCCGAGACGATGGTTTTCTGGGGCGCGGTCCAGGTGCCATACCAAACGATATAGACATTGGTCGCGGCCGTCATCACCGGGCCGCCGTGGAAGGTGATGCCGTTGCTGGTGACGGCGGCGGTGATCGGCGCCTGCGACCCGAGCCTGTCCTGGCTGGGCGCTGCGCTGGCCGCTTCGTCGATTTCGCCGTGGCCGCGCCCGGTGGGCCGGTAAACCAGGCCGTCCGAGGTGTTCAGCGGCGCTGCTTGCGTGGGCGCCAACGCGGCGCAGGCCAGGGCCAAGGCCAGGGCTGGCTTGAAGAGTTTTTGCATGGTTTTCTCCGAATCGGCAGATATTGCCGATTTGTGGTTATGAAACTAAAAAAGAGACCGTCAAAATTAGTAAAAATGCGCGCCACGACGGGCCGCAGAATCATTATGCGCAGGCCCCGACTGCCCGGTAAATATGGAAATTCACGTCACCCAGCGTGAACGATTACCCACCAAGTCGGCAGGCGGTCCGGCCCGGCCAGGCCCGGCCCATCGATGGCGTTGATCCGCAGCGCGGCCAGCCACCCACCAGCCGCCTGGCCAGCCTCCCAACCAGCCGCCCCACCAGCCGCCCTACCAGCCGCCCTACCAGCTGACCTCGCGGTCCGGCGTTGAGCCGATCTTGTGGATCGACAAATCGGCGCCTTCAAACTCTTCCTCGGCCGACAGGCGCAGGCCCATCGCCAGCTTGAGGCCGCCGTAGACGGCAAAGCCGCCTACCAGGGCCCAGGCCACGCCCAGCAGCGTGCCGATCACCTGTGCACCCAGGCTCACCCCGCCCAAGCCGCCAAGCGCCGGCAGCCCGAAGAGGCCACAGGCGATGCCGCCCCAGGCGCCGCACAGGCCGTGCAGCGGCCAGACGCCCAGCACGTCGTCGATCTTCCATTTGTTCTGGGTCAGCGTGAACATCGACACAAAGATCGCGCCGGCGATGCCGCCCACCACCAGCGCACCCGCCGGGTGCATCACGTCCGAGCCCGCGCACACCGCCACCAGGCCGGCCAGCGGGCCGTTGTAGGCGAAGCCCGGGTCGTTCTTGCCCATCAGCGTGGCCACCAGGGTGCCGCCGGCCATCGCCATCAGCGAGTTGACAGCCACCAGGCCGCTGATTTTGTCGATGGTCTGGGCGCTCATCACATTGAAGCCGAACCAGCCCACCGCCAGCACCCAGGCGCCCAGCGCCAGGAAGGGGATGCTCGACGGCGGATGCGCGCTGATCAGGCCGTCCTTGCGGTAGCGGCCGGCGCGCGCGCCCAGCAGCAGCACCGCCACCAGGCCGATCCAGCCGCCCACCGCATGCACCACCACGCTGCCCGCAAAGTCGTGAAACTCGGCGCCGGTGCTGGCCTTGATCCAGGCCTGGATGCCGAACTTCTGGTTCCAGGCCACGCCCTCGAACAGCGGATAGACCCCACCCACCAGCAGCGCCGTGGCGATCAATTGCGGGCCGAAGCGCGCGCGCTCGGCAATGCCGCCTGAGACGATGGCCGGGATGGCCGCGGCGAAGGTCAACAAGAAGAAGAACTTGACCAGCTCATAGCCGTTCTTGGCCGCCAAGGGCTCGGCCCCCACCATGAAGCTGGTGCCATAGGCCACCGCGTAGCCGACAAAGAAGTAGGCGATGGTGGAGACCGAGAAATCCACCAGGATCTTGACCAGCGCATTGACCTGGTTTTTCTTGCGCACCGTGCCCAGCTCCAAAAAGGCAAAGCCGGCATGCATGGCCAGCACCATGATGGCGCCGAGCAAAATGAACAAGGCGTCGGTGCCTTGCTTGACCTGATCCATGGGAAGTCTCCTGGGGGTTGTTGGGGCGGTCCGCACCATCTCGGGCCTAAAGTGCACCAAGCAAGCAATGTTTGTGCCTTGATTGGTGCGCCTGTCGTGCACCGTTTTCGCGTGCAACCGCCCTGGTCAGGCGCGCGTTCGGTGCGCAACGCACCATCCATGTGCTTTTCTGGCGCGACCCTCCCATCATTGCGTCGGACGATTGCTGCGCTTGCCCGCTGCCACCTAGTACTGCGTTTCACCAAACCGCTTACACGAAATCGCGTCTTCGTCCGCCATGCGTCGTTGCAAATCCTCGCCATAGCTACGGCTATGGCTGCGTTTGCGCCTAGCCTGACGAACGAATCCATCGATTTCATT